>JAHEMB010000486.1 GCA_024643915.1 Rhodothermaceae bacterium
TCAACATGACGGCCCAACTCGGTATCGCGTTTACCGAGATCGGCGACGATTTTCTGCGGGGCACCATGCCGGTGGATGAGCGGACGCGGCAGCCGTTCGGGTTTTTGCACGGCGGTGCCTCGGCGGTGCTGGCCGAGACGCTCGGCAGTGTCGCCGCCTCGCTCACAGTAGGCAAACGGCAGCGGTGCGTCGGTGTCGAAATCAATGCCAGCCATCTTCGGGCGGTGCGCGACGGCATAGTCATCGGCACGGCGCGCCCGATTCGGCTCGGTCGAAAGCTTCAGGTGTGGGAAATCCGCATCGAGGATGAGCAGGGGCGCCTCGTCTGCATCAGCCGCCTCACCCTCGCCGTCGTTGAGCAGTAACTATGAGTCGATATCGGGTTCCTGCCATCGAGTGAACACCTGACGCTATCGCCATGGCAGACGCCAATGAATCTCCGATCGAGGGCATGCAGCGCCAGTTGCAGATCTACCTGGGCGGGCTGAGCGGGGAGCGGCCGGCGCACCCGGTGGGCATGAAGGCCCTGAGGACAGCGGCGCAGGCGGTGATGACGCCGGAGGCCTACGGATACCTCGAAGGCGGGGCGGGCGCGGAGGACACCATGCGGGCCAACCGGGAGGCTTTCCGCCGCTGGCGCATTGTGCCTCGCCTGTTGCGCGACGTGGCCGAGCGTGACCTGCGTGTGGAGCTTTTCGGCGAGACGATTCACGCCCCAGTCCTCCTCGCACCCATCGGTGTGCAGTCGATCATTCACCCCACGGCAGAGGTCGCGGCGGCCCGAGCGGCGGCTTCCCTCGGCGTTCCCCTGGTACTCAGCACCGCCTCATCGAAGCCTCTGGAAGAGGTGGGTGCCGCGATGGGGGACGTTCCGCACTGGTTTCAGCTTTACTGGCCGAAGGACCCTGAACTAGCGGCCAGCCTCCTCAACCGGGCCGAGGCGGCGGGCTTCGGCGCTTTCGTCATCACGCTCGACACCTACCTGCTGGCCTGGCGCCCGCGCGACCTCGACAACGCCTACCTGCCGTTCCTCTTCGGCGAAGGTCTCGCCAACTATTTCACCGACCCCGTCTTCCGCGCCGGCCTCGACGAGCCGCCCGAGGAGAACCCGACGCAGGCCATCTTGCATTTCGCGAGCCTCTTTTCCAACCCGGCCCTTACCTGGGACGACCTCGCCTTCCTCCGCGAGCGCACGAAGCTGCCCATCCTGCTCAAAGGCATCCTCCACCCGGACGACGCCCGCAAAGCCGCCGATCACGGGGTGGAAGGCGTCATCGTGTCGAACCACGGCGGGCGGCAGATGGACGGCGCCCTCGCTGCCCTGGACGCGCTGCCTGAGGTGGTAGCGGCGGTGGGCGACGAGCTGACCATCCTGGTCGACAGCGGCATCCGTACCGCCGCCGACGTGTTCAAGGCGGTGGCGCTCGGCGCACGCGCGGTCCTGCTGGGGCGGCCCTACTGCTATGGCCTCGCGGTGGCAGGCGAGGAGGGCGTGCGGACCGTACTGCATAATCTCCTGGCCGAACTCGACCTCACCCTGGGCCTCGCCGGCTGTCGTACCTTCAAGGAAGTGAGCCGCAAGAATCTGGTGCATCAACCATAGATCGTGGAGAGGGCTGTTCGGCAGGATGGCTGCCCAGACCCGCAAATATCCACCCCTTCCGCGTTGCATACTACAAAGACCCATGAACAAGACGGTCCTCATCACGGGTACCTCCACGGGCATCGGGCGGGCGAGCGCCTTGCTCCTCGCCAGGAGCGGGTTTGAGGTCTTTGCCACCGTGCGCAAGCAGGAAGACGCGGAGATGCTGGGCGCGGAAGCATCTGAATCGCTGCGCACGCTCCTGCTGGACGTGACCGATCCGGCTACCCTCGAAGCGGCAGTGGGCGAGGTGTCCGCGGCGGTGGGCGAGGCGGGGCTTGATGGGCTGGTTAACAACGCGGGCGTGGCGGTGCCCGGGCCGCTTGAATTTCTTCCCCTCGACGACTTCCGGCGGCAGATGGAGGTGAATGTGACGGGGCAGCTTGCCGTGACGCAGGCGTTGCTGCCGCTGTTGCGCAAGGCAAAGGGGCGCATCGTCAACGTCGGCTCCATCGGAGGGCGCAGCACTATGCCATTCGCCGGGGCCTATTGCGCCTCGAAACACGCCCTCGAAGCCCTCTCCGATGCTCTACGCATGGAACTCGACCCGTGGGGAGTCGCGGTCGTCTTGATCGAGCCGGGGAGCATCGCTACGCCTATTTGGGGGAAAGGGCTCGGCGCCACCGTGCCGGCGGAGGCGCACCGCCTGTATGGGAAAACGTTGGAATCCGTTCGACGGTTGATCGCGGGGCGAGTGGCCGGTGCCGCCGCCCCCGAGCGGGTTGCCGAAATCATCCACGAAGCCCTGATTGCTGATGAGCCGAAGACACGCTACCTCGTTGGCCGCGACGCCTATCTGCGTCTCGTCATGCAGCGATTCCTGCCCGACCGCCTCCGAGACCGCCTCATATTGAATCGGCTTGCCCAAGACACGTGAGGAGCGGGCGGAACGGGAGGCACTGCCCTACGGTATGCCGCGTCCATCGAGAGCATCAATAAACAATCGAACACGCAACAGGAAGCATGGCCGTCCACCAAGCCTGCATCATCGGTGCCGGGTCGTCAGGCATTGTGGCCGCTAAGATATTGCAGGAGCGGGGGATCTCGTTCGACTGTTTCGAGCGGAGTGATGGGGTGGGGGGTATGTGGAGATACGCGAACGAGGACTCGTCGGCCTACGCGTCGCTTCACATCAACACCTCGCGCGACAAGATGGCCTTCTCGGACTTCCCGATGCCGGCCCATTATCCCGATTTCCCCCACCACAGCCTCATCCTCCAGTATTTCGAAGACTACGTCGATCACTTCAGCTTTCGGGACCATATTACCTTTCGGACCGAAGTGCGGCACGTGGCTCCGGAAGCAGGCGGCGCCTACGATGTGACCCTGGGCGACCTGGCTACGGGGGAGACGCGGACTGAGCGGTATGGCGCCGTCCTTGTCGCCAACGGGCATCACTGGGATCCGAACTGGCCCGATTTCCCCGGCGCCTTCGAGGGCGAGGTGCTGCATTCGCATTACTACCGCACGCCGGATGGGCTGGAAGGCAAGCGCGTGCTGGTCGTGGGGGTGGGCAACTCGGCCTGCGATATCGCCTGCGAGGCGGCGGGCGTGGCCGAGCGCTGTTTCCTTTCAACACGGCGCGGTGCCCACGTTGTCCCGAAGTATATCCTAGGCCGCCCGCTCGACGCCTGGGTGACGCCGCTCTCTTCGCGCCTGCCGTTAGTGCTCCAGCGGCTCACATTCAGCGCCCTACTGCGGCTGGCACGCGGCGCACAAAGCAGCTACGGTTTCCCCACACCCGACTATCCCTTCGGTGCCGAGCACCCCACCGTCTCCAGCGATCTGCTCGACCTTGTCGGCCGCGGTAGCATTCTCGTCAAACCCGATGTCGAGCGGCTCCACGGAGATCGCGTGGCCTTTGCTGACGGCACCGAGGAGGCCCTCGACACTATCATCTATGCCACCGGCTATAACGTCTCGTTTCCGTTCTTTGACGAGCAATTCTTGACGGCGGAGGACAACGAACTGCCCCTCTTTCGGCACGTCATTCCGCCAGCCCTGCACAGCCTCTATTTCCTAGGCTTGATTCAGCCGCTTGGCGCCGTCATGCCGCTTGCCGAAGCGCAGGCAAGATGGATCGCGGACCTGCTGGTGGGCGACGCCGGGCTACCGGACGAATCGACCATGCGACGGGCCATCGATGAAGAGACGGCGCAGATCTGGAAGCGCTTCGTCAAGTCACGGCGGCACACGATGGAAGTGGACTTCTATCTATACCTGCGTCAGATCGAGCAAGAGCGGAAGCAGGGCCGTCGCCGCTCGTCGAACAGGGCGCTGCCTTTGGTGGATTCCGAATGGACGATTGAACAGCCTGCTCCG
>JAHEMB010000487.1 GCA_024643915.1 Rhodothermaceae bacterium
CTTCGCCGAGGAAGAGGAGGAGGTGATGGAAGCCGTTGCTACTGCCGAGGCGGGTGAAGTGGAGGCCGACCGGCCCCACCTGAAGCTGATCAAGCCGGGCCACGAAGCTGACGGGCCCGGGGCCGACCTCATGCCTTTGCCTCCCATGGAGCCTGCCGAAGCCGTCGGGGCCGAGTTCGTCGTTTCTGAGATCATCGCTCCCAAGGCCGCCGCTGCCGGGACCGTCGGCGACGGGCTGCTCGAGGAGGCGTTCGCCCCTGAGCCTGCGCCCGTGACGGCGCCTGCCCCAGAGCCTACGCCCGCGACGGCGCCGGAGCCCGCGCCCGTCGCCGAAGCTCCCCCCGAGAAGAAGAAGGGGCCGGCGGCGCCGCCCGGCGAGGTGGAAGCCATCAGCCGCAAGGACCGCGTGGTGGCCATGCTGTTGCGCCGCGAGGTGGTCACACCCGAGCAGGTCTACGAAGCCCACCAGCGGCAGCAGAAAGACCGGTCCAAAGAGGCGCTGTGGCGGCTGCTAACCCTTCAGCCCGACGTAGATCGCGAGGCCATTTTTGCTGAGGCCGCCCGCCTCTACGCCTTTCGCCCCGCCGACCTCCGCGACGGCACGGCCGACCCCGACTTCGCCCGGTCGGTGATGGAGACCTTCAAGGAGGAGCACCGCGACCGCCTGCTGGAGCTGCGCGCCCTGCCTCTCGAAGCCGACATCGACCCGAAGACGCGCTCGATCAAGGTCATCTTCATCACGCATGACCCGACGCGCCCCGAGATCAACCACCTGCTTCAGAAGCTGAAGCTGGAACGGTTCGAGTTGCGGTTCGCCCCGGAGGCCGTCGTAAACACCCTTATCGCTGAGGCTTTCCCCCGCCGCAACGAGTTTCTCGAACGGATCCAGCGCGATCCACTCGCCTTTGACCTCGGCGCCGCCTACCAGGAGCAGGCCGAGTTGGTCGACGAGGATGCGCTCGAAGCCGAGATCAACCGTTCGACGCTCATCAACCTCTTCGAGGCCACCCTCGTCGAGGCCGTGCGGCAGGGCGCTTCCGACGTTCACATCTACCCCAATTCCAAGCGCCAGGTCGAGATCCATTTTCGCATCGACGGGCGGCTGGGCTGCTGGCACCTCGAAGACAAGGTCCACCCCGAGGCCCTCCTGGCCGTCATCAAAGACAACTCGGTCAACGTCGACCGCTTCGAGCGTGACGCGGCGCAGGACGGCTTCATCCAGCGATGGATCGACGGCGCCCTCATTCGCTTCCGCGTCTCGGTCCTGCCCATCGCCAACGCGATGCAGGAGATCCGGTCCGAGAGCATCGTCATCCGCGTCCTCGACGACCGCAAGGTCATCAAGGATCTGCGGCAGCTCGGCCTGCTCGGTTCGGCCATGGAGCGCTTCCAGAAAGCCATCAGCCAGCCGCACGGCATGGTCATCCTCACCGGCCCCACCGGCTCGGGCAAGACGACCACGCTCTACGCCGCCCTGCATTCGGTCATCTCGGGCGAAGTGAACGTGCTCACGGTGGAGGACCCGGTCGAGTACATGATCGACGGCGTGCGGCAGATCAAGCTCAACCACAAGCTCGGCCTCGAAGGTGCCCTTCGCTCCATCCTCCGCCACGACCCCGACGTGGTGATGGTGGGTGAGATGCGCGACCGCGCCACCGCCGAACTGGCCATCAAGCTCGCCAACACGGGCCACCTGACCTTCTCCACGCTCCACACGAACGATGCCCCCAGCGCCATCTCACGGCTCTACAAGATGGGCATCGAGCCGTTCCTGATTGCCTACGCCATCAACCTGGTCGTGGCGCAGCGGCTCATCCGCAAGATCTGCCCGCAGTGCAAGCGCCCCGACCCGGACCTCGACCACGTGATGCTCGAAAAGCTGGGCTTCACCGAGGAGGAGATCGCCACAGGCACCATTTACCTGCCCGGCGAGGATGACCAGTGCCCCACCTGCAAGGGCGTGGGCTACAAAGGCCGACGGGCCGTCAGCGAGGCCCTCTACTTCTCTCGCGAGATCCGCCACATGATTGTCGAGGCCGACGGGCGCATCGACGAGCAGGCCGTTCTCGAACAGGCGCAGAAGGAGGGGATGCTAACGCTCCGGGACTCGGCCCGCATGGCCGTCTTGCAGGGCGAGACCTCCATCCGCGAGATGATCCGCGTGGTCACCACCGAATCCTAGCGAAGACTATTCGCCCATGAACGTGGCACAATGGATCGGGCAAAAAAAGAGCGCAATTCCGTAAGGAATAAAGGGTGCAACGATCAATAAGACCAGTCGCCCGGCCCATGAAGGTCAGGCCGGTAACGATACATGAGCAGCAGGGCAGCGTCTTCCGCATGAAAGGGGGCGCTGCCCTTCACGCTCGTACGAAGGAGAACGGCAGGCCGCCTACATAAAACAATTACGTTGCCGTCTAAAGTTGCCCTTCGGCGCGCCGATACTAGATAGGCCAGCGAAGTGTCGCGGGCGTGTGCGCCTCCCTGCCTGCGTGGCAAGCCCGGCGCCGCCAGCCGAACCGAAAGCCAAGCCTCCCCGAGAGGAACGCGTCTATGCAAACCATTTACGCCATCCTCGCCTTGATGGTCATCACGGTGATCGTCTTCGGCCAGAAGCAGTCCGTCAGCCGGGCCGAGATGCTGATGATGCGCAGCGAATTGGCCACCGTGGCCGAGGGCGTCATGACGAACCGTCTCAACAACTTGCAGTCCGTCGATTTCGACGACCTGGATGTGTGGGACGACTCGACGTTCACCGATACCGTTGCGGTGGGTGCAGGCGAACTTACGTTTGAGTTGACGGCAGAGGTGCTGCCCGTCAAGCGTAACGGCTCGGGCGATTTTGTTGAGGACACCGGCGCCAACCCCGAATACAAAGAGATCAAGCTCAACATCCGGGGGCCGTTCGAGACCGACGCCGTCGCCATCCGTCTGCCCGAGACCTATGACGACAAGGGCGTCATGGGGGAGCGGCGCATTTACCCGAAAGAGACCTACCCAACATCCTTCTAGCACGCCGGCCCTTGGCCGTCCATCCATAGCTCGGAGAGCCATGCAGTTTATCTACGATAACATGGTCGCAGCCATCATTGCCGGCGTCGTCGCGCTGCTGATGGTCAACCTGTACCAGGAGCGGGCGCAGGCCACGTTCCGGGCGCAGCGGTACTATGCCGGGCGGACGCAGGCCAACGCGCTCATCGAGACCATCAAGAAGGACCTCAACGGCATCGCGGGGGGAGAGTGGGACGAACTCGACCCGCCGGACATGATGGAGCAGCCCGACGAAGACGCCAACGGCGTGGTCGTGAAGTACGAGTTCCGCAGCGCCTCCGACACCACCGAGGGGCTGCGTCTTTACGAATACCTCCTCCTCCAGAACGCCACCGACTGCGAGATGCTCGACAGCGACGCCCACGCAACGAGCGTTCCCTGCTACAGCATGTTCCGCGTCCGCTACAATGCCGCCGACAACCCCATCGACACCAGCGCCGTCGCCATGCCCAGCATCACCAACTTCATGGTCGAGATGCTTGACGGCACCGGCGACCCGACGAACGACCCCGACGCCGCGCGCGCCCTCCGCGTGGAAATCTCCGCCATCACGCCGCACGGCCCCAGCAGCATCATCCGCGAAACCCGCTGGGAGTCTGTCTTCTGGCCCGAAGCCCTGCGACGGCTGGATTAACGTATTCCAGCAAGAAAGCAACCACCAAAGAACATCAGCTCCAGGCGACAGGCGTGCCGGGGGCCTACCGGAAGCACACGAACTGAACCACACCACCGGGGGAAACGAAAATGGGAAAAGCACTCTTACTTATGGCCGCCTCGGTCATGGTCGCTGGCGGCATCCTGCTCTACAGCGGGCCCACCAGCGCCTCCATCGAATCCGAACACCGCGCCGCCGAACACGGCGCCCAGTCCCTCGCCCGCGAGGTCGCTATGACCGGCTACAACTGGGCC
>JAHEMB010000488.1:0-2027 GCA_024643915.1 Rhodothermaceae bacterium
CCACGCGCTCACGCCTGAGCAGTGGGCGCGGCGGTTCGTTCACCCGGAATGGGGCGCGGCGACCCTCGCGTGGAACGTGGGCAACTACGCCTGGCACGGTCGGCACCACCTCGCGCACCTTACCAGCACGATTGAGCGCGAAGGCTGGAGTTGATTTCTAAGCTCCAAGCTCTACTGGTAGCTAAGGGCACCCTTCACATTTCAGATTTCAGATTTCAGATTTCGGATTTGAAGCTTATCTGAGCGCGTTGCTACCCGCCCCCCGCTTGCGTACTTTTTGGGCGCTCCCATCTTCACTCCACAAACATAGCAGGCGCCCCGTGCCGGACACGAAGAAACTGCTCGGGTGGTCGATCACCGTCGCCCTCGGCGGCTTCCTCTTCGGGTTCGATACGGCCGTCATCTCCGGCGCCGAACAGGCGATCCAGGCGCTCTGGGGGTTGAGCGACGGGCTGCATGGCTTTGCCGTCGCGATCGCCCTCTACGGCACGGTCCTCGGCGCGATGCTCGGCGGCATCCCGTCCGACCGCCTGGGGCGCAAACGCACGCTGTTCTGGGTCGGCGTCTTCTACCTCGTCTCGGCGCTGGGATCCGCCCTCGCGCCGGAGATCCTTTCGTTCATGTTCTTCCGGTTCCTCGGCGGGGTGGGCGTGGGCGTCTCCTCCGTGGCCGCGCCGATGTACATTTCCGAGATCGCGCCGTCGGGGATGCGGGGCCGGTTGGTGGGCCTGTTCCAGTTCAACATTGTCCTGGGCATCCTCATCGCCTACGCCTCCAACTACCTCCTCGGAGGCGTCGGCGGCGACCAGGCGTGGCGGTTGATGCTGGGGGTGGAGACCCTCCCGGCCCTCGTCTTCGTGCTGCTGGTGACGCGCGTGCCGCGCAGCCCCCGGTGGCTGGTGGTAAAGAAGAACTTGGACGAGGAAGCCAAAGGCATCCTGCGCAGCATCGGTCTGACTGAGCCAGAGGTGACGCGGGCCATCGCCGAAATCCGGGCCTCCATTGTGCTGAAGGGAGCGCGCGAGCAGGCGCCCCTTTTCTCGAAGCAGTTCCGCTTCCCGATCCTGCTGGCCGTCCTCTTCGCCTTTTTCAACCAGGTCTCCGGCATCAACGCCATCATCTATTACGCTCCCCGGATCCTCGAAATGGCGGGCCTAGGTGGGCGGGCCGCCCTCCTCTCCACCGCCGGCATCGGTCTGATCAACCTCATCTTCACCATGCTCGGCCTCGCGATGATCGACCGGTTCGGGCGGCGGTCGCTCATGGTCGTCGGCTCGCTCGGTCTCATCGCTACACTGGGGCTGGTCTCGTACGCTTTTGGGAGCGGAGGGACGGGCTGGGTGTCCATCCTGCTGTTCGTCTACATCGGGTTCTTTGCCCTCTCACAGGGGGCGGTCATCTGGGTCTTTATCTCGGAGATTTTCCCCAACCAGGTGCGCGCGGGGGGGCAGGCGCTCGGGAGCTTCACGCACTGGCTGCTGGCGGCCCTCATCGCCAACGCCTTCCCCTTTGTGGCGAACCGGCTGGGCGGCAGCGTCGTTTTCGCTTTCTTCTGCGGCATGATGGTCCTCCAACTTTTGTTCGTCTGGCGCCTGATGCCGGAAACGAAGGGCGTCTCGCTGGAGGATCTGGAGAAGAAGCTGATCGGACACCGCCCCGGTCCCGCCGCGAAAGCCCTCGGCCTCGTCTTCCTCGGCCTTCTGCTGACCGCTTGCATCGCACAGCCCCCCATGATCCCTGAAGACGAGCCTTACCAGGAAGCCTATCGCCCGCAGTTCCACTTCTCCCCGCCGTCGGGCTGGATGAATGACCCGAACGGCATGGTGTATTTCGAGGGCGAGTACCACCTCTTTTACCAGCATTACCCCGACAGCACCGTCTGGGGCCCGATGCACTGGGGCCACGCCGTCAGCCCCGACCTGGTGCACTGGCAGCATCTCCCCATCGCCCTCTTCCCCAACGCGCTCGGCACTATTTTCTCCGGCAGCGCCGTCGTCGACCGGCTCAACACTTCGGGTTTTCAGACG
>JAHEMB010000488.1:2037-3953 GCA_024643915.1 Rhodothermaceae bacterium
GACCCGCCCCTCGTGGCGATCTTCACGCAGCACGACACGGCGGGAGAAAAGGCCGGGCGAGTGGATTACCAGACCCAGGGCCTCGCCTTCAGCAACGACCGGGGGCGGACGTGGACGGTGTTTGAGGGCAACCCGGTCCTGCCGAATCCCGGCATCAAGGATTTCCGCGACCCGAAAGTCTTCTGGCACGAGGCGAGCCGCCAGTGGGTGATGGCTCTCGCCGTGCTGGATCACATCCAGTTCTTCGGCTCGCCCGACTTGAAAACCTGGCGTTTCCTGAGCGCCTTTGGCGCCGAGGCCGGCAGCCACGGCGGCGTGTGGGAGTGCCCTGACCTCTTCCCCCTCCCGACGCCAGACGGGCGGACGCAGTGGGTGCTGCTGGTCAGCATCAATGCCGGCGGCCCGAACGGTGGCTCCGCCACGCAGTACTTCCTCGGCGACTTCGACGGCACTACCTTCACCAATGCCTATCCTCCGGAGACGACACGATGGCTCGACTGGGGAAGGGACAATTACGCGGGCGTGACGTGGTCGGACGTCCCCGAGGCGGATGGCCGCCGGCTGTTCATCGGCTGGATGAGCAACTGGGATTACGGGCAAGTGGTGCCCACCGAGCGGTGGCGCAGCGCCATGACGGTGCCACGCACGTTTTCCCTGTTCGAGGCAGCGGACGGCCTGCGCCTGGCCTCCCAGCCCATCGAGGAACTCCAGCGCCTGCGCGGCGAGCCAGTCACGCTGACTGCGACGACTGTTGAGGGCCACCCCTCCCTCGAAAGCCTCCGCGCTGCTTCCCTCTTCGAGGCCGTCATAGAGGTGGATCTGGGAGGCAGCGCGGCAGAAAAGTTCGGTATCGAACTGACCAACGAAAAGGGCGAGACCTACCGCTTCGGGTATGACCGGGCCGCCGGCCATCTGTTCAGCGACCGCACCGAGGCCGGCCCCGCGTTTTCCGACGCGTTCGCTACTGGGCCGCACACCGCCCCGTACCGCTCGTCGAGGGAGCGGATGCGGCTCCATCTCTTCGTCGACAAATCCTCCATCGAAGTCTTCGTGGACGAGGGGCGGGCCGTCATCACCGACCTGCTCTTCCCGGCAGCAGCGTTCGACCAAGCCCGGCTTTTCGCTGAAGGCGGGCCGGTGACCCTCGCTCGGGCCACGCTCTACCCGATGGATTCAATCTGGGAGTGAGGGCGAAGCAAGGACGTGCTGGGATTTCTGTGGGCGCCGCTCCGTTGCCATGCTCTCGATTGAACATGGCGACGTCTCCGGCATTCGACCTTCGTTGTTTGAACTCCTCTCAAGAAACGTCCGTGTCCATGCGCGCTGTGTTTGTGATTGCCGCCACCTTTCTGATCCTCGTCACGCCGCTCCGTGCACAGGACCCGCCGGGCACAGACATTCTGCTGATGTCGCTGCCGCAGCAGCAGGGCGAGCCGTTCGCCCTCGATGCGCGCAACATCACCAACCGCCCCGGATACGACAACCAGCCCGCCTTTTCGCGCGACGGGAAAAGCCTCCTCTACACCTCCATCCGGGACGGACAGGCCGACATCTACCACTTCGACCTGGCCACGACGGCCCGCATCAACCTGACGCGAACGCCCGAGAGCGAGTATTCGCCCACGCCCCTGCCGGACGGTGGGTTTTCGGTCGTGCGGGTGGAGGAAGACGGCACCCAGCGGCTCTGGCAGTTCGACGAGGACGGTCAGCAACCGGCCCTGATCCTGGAAAACATCCAACCCGTGGGCTACCACGCCTGGGGCGATGCACATACCGTCGCGCTTTTCGTCCTGGGAGAGCCTCACGCCCTCCTCCTGGCCGATACAAGGACGGGGCAGGCGGACACCGTGGCTCTCGATGTGGGGCGATCGTTGCACCGCGTGCCGGGGCGCCGCGCCGTCAGCTTCGTGCAGAAA
>JAHEMB010000489.1 GCA_024643915.1 Rhodothermaceae bacterium
GGCGGCGGCGGGCAGGTGCTCGGCCACCAGCGTCGCCACCTCGCGGCCCAGCAGGTCGTACACGCGGAGCGTGGTGAAGGCGGCGGCAGGCAGGTCGAAGCGGATGGTCGTCTGCGGGTTTAACGGGTTCGGGTAGTTCTGGAAGAGCGCGAAGGCCTCCGGGATCTCCCCGCCTACCTCCTCCACCGGCGTGGTGGTGCCCACCGTGACGACCGCGCGCGTCGTATCGGTCAGCAGCCCGTCGGTAACGACGACGGTGATGGGGAAGTCGCCGAGTTGTGCCGCCGTGGGGCGGAACGAGAACCGGCCCGACTCGGCACCGATCTCGGCGTGCGCCGGCGGATCGACGAGGCTGTACTGGAGCGGCTGTTCGTCTACATCAGCCGCGGTGTAGACAAAGCTCAGGCGCCGCCCCGGCGTCGTCGTGGTATCCGGCAGCACGTCGGTGAAGCGCGGCGCCTGGTTGACGTTGCCCACCATGACCGTGGCCCGCGCTGTGTCGGCGAGGGCGCCGTCGTCCACGCGCACCGCCATCTCGTGCAGGCCGGATTGCATGAGGTCGGGCGCGAACGTCAGGACGCCCGTCGCAGGATCGAACGCCGTGTTGGCAGGGGCCGCGACGAGGCTGAGCGTCACCGGGTCGCCATCGGCATCTTCGGCCTGATAGGCGAAGGTCAGGACGTCACCTTCAGCGAGTGCGGTATCCGCCAGCGCCACGGTGAAGTGCGGCGCGCGGTTCGTGTGGGTGACGGTGACGACAGCTTGCGTGGTGTCGCGCAGGGAGCCGATGGCGGCCACCGTGGTGATGGTGTACTGGCCCGCCTGCTCATACCCGGGCGCGAACGTGAAGACGCCCGTCGTGTCGTTGATCGTAGCGTTGGCCGGGGCCTCAAGGAGGCTGTAGCGCAGCCCTTGGGTGCAGCCCCCAGAACCTTCCGCGACAAAGGGGAACGAAAGCGTGTCACCTTCGGCAACGGAGGCATCGGGGAGCACCGCGACGAAAGCCGGCGGCGTTCCCATCGCGAGTTGCGGCGCGATCTCATCCCAATACGCCTGCGCCTTGTCGGCACCCGTTACGAGGTCGTCCGGGTTCAGCGCCCCGATCAAGCCGAACGCCACCTCAATCGTGCAGCCAGGAAAGAGCGTGTACGGGCCCACGCCCAGAATCGTCGAAATGTCTGTGTTATTCAGCTCGGGCTGTTGCACCCCTCGGCGGAGGTGCTGAAACTTCTCCTCGTCGGTAAAGCCGTCGTACAGCTCAACCGGGTTATCGATAGAACGATAGGCGAAGTTGTTGTGTGGGGTCAAAAGGCGACTAGCGACGAGCCGCGTCGGTTGGTCGGCCTCGTCCTGCACCATGCCCATCCGTCGCTGGTGGTCCCACCGCGTGTGATCCTTGAAGTCTTCGCTCAGGTCCCAGTCAAAGAAAAGGGCCGCATGGAGATTTTGGATGGTGGATGCCTGGTTATTCGTCAGCGAGTACTTCAGGATGACGTAATCCTGCTCGCCGGCTTTGGTCCGCCCGAAACTCTCCTGCCGTACGAGCAGGCCGATGGGCTGCTCGGCGAGCACGTCATCAAGGACCACGTCGCTCTCCTGCGCTGCCAGGCGAGGTGGGGCGATCCAATCGAGTTGGGAGCCGTCCGCTGCTTTAATGCTCTGTTTCTGTTTCGCGCCCCCGGCATCCCGCAACCCGTCCGAAACCTGGGATGCGCTCGTAGCCAGGATGAGACCCCCTTCGAACAGCATATTGACGCCGTTGTAGACGAACCCCACGCCGGCCGACTCCTCTGCGAACCCACTCCACCCGATGTTACCCTGCTCGGTTAGCGATACCTGGAGCGAGCCGGTCTCGTGTGTCAAAATGCGCGGCGGATTGCCCTCCAGCATGAATAAATCCGTGTCCACGTAGCCGTTGGCTTCGATCTCCATGAAGAAGAAGAGCGGGTACTCGTCGGGGGTATCGGTGGCCAGGTCGAACTCGTACACAAACTCCGTCACATTGAGCTTTTTGAGATTCACGACGAGGGCGGCCCGGGGCCGGAGCGCCACTTTTTCATCGTCAATCTTTAAGCGCGTCACCACCTCCCGCGCGTCGTTGAGGTAATTGACGAGCGAAACGCGCATCACCACCGTCTCGCCCCGGTTGATCCGGCCGTCGTTTCCACTGTCCGTAAAACTGACGTCGAGCACACGCAGGGAAGGCAAGAAATTCTCCTCGATAGCGTTCACCGCGTTGACCCGGCCCTTCCCTAGCTGCCCCTGGGGGTATTGATTCACCTGGTGGATAGGATCGCTCGACACGCGCATGATCTCGCGCAACTCATCGACGCTGAGGCTGGGATAACGCGTCTTTACGAGGGCCGCCACCCCGGCGGCAAGGGGCGACGAAAACGACGTGCCGTTGGCGGTGGCGTACGAGTTGCCCGTGTAGGTGCTGATGATATCGACGCCGGGCGTGTAAATGTCGACGCTCGCTCCGTAATTCGAGAAAGAGGCCAGTATGTCGGTATAATCCTTCGTCGCGCCCACCGCGAGGACCTGGCGATAGTTGGAAGGATAGTGCGGCTCGAAGTCGTTGCGATTGCCCCGGTTGCCCGCCGCAGCCACCACGAGGGCGCCCCGCTCGTAAGCAAACTGGATCACGTCTTCGCCGAACTCGGAGCGTGAAGTGCCACCCCAACTCGCGTTGATGATGTCGGCGCCGTTGAGGGCGGCGTACACGATGCCGGAGTAACCATAACAGAGCGAGCCATCGGCGCCCAGGCAAGTGGTGTTGATGGGCATGAAGCGCGCGTTCCAGCTCACCCCGGTCACGCCGATCCCGTTGTCCGCAACGGCTGCCGCTACGCCGGCCACAAAAGTGCCGTGCCAGGCGCTCGTCGGGGTGCTCGCCAGCCCACTCGGGTCCGGCGTTCCGGTGGCGAAGTTCCAGCCATGCACGTCGTCCACGAAACCGTTGTCGTCGTCGTCGAGGCCGTTGCCGGGGATCTCCTCGCGGTTCGTCCACACGTTGCGCCGCAGGTCTTCGTGGCGCCACTCGGTGCCGCCGTCCACGATGGCGATGATCACGGTGCCGTCCTCACCCCGAACCTCTTTCCAGGCGTCGGGGGCCAGCACCGCATCCAGGTACGACATATCCTCATAGAAAGCGTCGCTCGGCGCGTCGACCGAAGCCGCACCGGGCGTCGGCGCCGGACGCACGGAAGCTTCATCACCGAAGAAATGCCGATAGAGCGGCTCGGCATAGGCCACGTTCGGATCGCGCGCCACCTCGGCAGCTACGGCGGAGGGCGCTGCCGCCCCATCGTACCGCACATAATAAACGCGCTGGAGCGCCGACGCCTGTTTGCCCGCCACTTTGTCGAGGAAAGGAAGCGCTTTCTCGACGGCGAAAACGCCATGCCGTCGACCCACCTTGTCGAAGAGGGCCAGCCCCGTTTTCGAGGCCCCGGCGGCTTTGGCAAGTGGCTCGTTGAACTTGACGACGATGACGCCAGGCTCGACGGGCTCGACTTGCGCACGATCGCTGGCGCGTGCAGCAGGGAGCAACAGAAAGGAGAAAAGCAGCGGGACCAAGACAAGACAGAGGATCCGGGGCGACAGGCCTCTGCCCCACATACGCTTGGCGTACAACATTCGTCTCTGGGCTGGGATGAAGGAGGATGGCAGCAGATGGTACTAAATCGCTGGAAACTTTACAAGTGTGTAACACCCGCCCCGCACGATTATTCATCTCCCGCTCAAACATCCGGGCGCCTCTACACATACGCGCTGCCGCCGCGCCGCATTTCCTCGTTCTGGGGGCGCGCAGCCGGAGCCCTCACCCGGCTGCATGGCCTCCCTAAGAAAACCAGGCGGGAAAGCGTTCGTGCGAGAACCGGTGCCTGCCGAGAAACGCGATGCAGACGGGCCGGCGGCTCGGCGAAGCAGCTTGAGGA
>JAHEMB010000490.1 GCA_024643915.1 Rhodothermaceae bacterium
GCGCCGTTGTAGAAGACGGTGTGGCCGTACTCTCCATTCGCGGCGACGACGCCTGGACGGTTCACCTCATCGAAGGCGCGGCGGAAGGCGATGCTCTCTTGTTACACGTCCGCCCCGGCGTCGGAGCGGAACGCACCCTGCCGGTCTCGGGCCTGTCCGACCTGACCACAGGGCAGCCGCTTGCCGCGCTCCAGTACGAAACCGGTGCCGTCTGGGCCGCCTCCGTCGAGGCCGTCGCCCTCGGCCGAGGCGAGGAAGCCTTCGGCGCGGCCTTCGCGCTCGAACAGAATTACCCGAATCCCTTCTCTGGGGCCACGCGCATCGCCTATCAGTTGCCCCGCCCCGAACACGTCACCCTCACCGTCTACGATCTGATGGGCCGCCGCGTGGCCGTCCTGGTCGATGAGAAGCAGGTCGGGGGCCGGCACGAGGTCCACGCCGAGCGTCTGGAACTGGCAGCCGGACTCTACCTCTACGAGGTGCGCGCGGGCCAGGCTCGCCAGGTGCGCCGAATGACCGTGCTCTGAGGCCGTCGGCGCAAAGATTGTGCTTGCGGCTGCTCTTCCGGTGAATTACATTCCCTCTAAGCGTTACGCACCGGTTACACCCAGACCGGATTGCGTTGGGGCGCTCTTTTTCTCATCCACCCGATACAGGAGGCCATGAATACTTCTTCACGTCACACGGCGAGGCCCGGACCCTTTGCCGTCTGCTTGCTCCTTTTATTTCTTCTCCTAGCGTGGGCGCCGCTCGATGGCGTCGCGCAGAAAATCAGGCTGGACGAGGAAAGTCCCGAGGGCGCCTCTGTCACCTTTCACCAGGGCCGGTGGTACCTCTCGTGGCGGGGCAAAAGCGGGACGCTCTATGTGATGCGGTCGAAAGACGGCGTGGACTGGAGCGGCAAAGTAGCCCTCGACGAACAAAGCAAG
This sequence comes from Rhodothermaceae bacterium, assembly GCA_024643915.1. Lineage (GTDB taxonomy): Bacteria > Bacteroidota > Rhodothermia > Rhodothermales > JAHEMB01 > JAHEMB01. The sequence goes on from JAHEMB010000490.1 coordinate 930, forward strand.
TTTGCCCCCGACATCGGCAGCGACGGTGATTACCTCTACATCACCTGGGTCGGCCTCAACGATAACGACGTCTATGTGATGCGCTCCGAGGATGGCATCGACTGGGGCGCCAAGGTCAGGCTCGACGAGAAGACCGACCGCCGCCCCGCCATCACCGGCGCCGACGGCTACGTGTTGCTCATCTTCAAAGGCGAGGAAAGCAACAAACTCATTGCCATGCAATCCAACGACGGCGTGGATTGGGGCCGCCGCACCGTCATCGACGAGTTCAGCAAAGACGGCCCGACGGCCACCGTCTTCAACGGCAAGTACGTCATCGCCTGGACCGGCGTAGACAGCGAGAATGTCTACATCATGCAGTCTGCCGACGGGATCGACTGGCGGACCAAGATCCGGCTCGACGAGCGGAGCCGCACCACCCCCTCCCTCGGCACCTTCGGCGACCGGCTTTACGTCGGCTGGAACGGCAAAGAACAGGGCGATGTGTACGTGATGTCGTCCGAGGACGGCATCGACTGGGAAGGCAAAGTGCGCCTGAACGAGCAGACAGCGGGCAACCTCAAACTCAGCGGCTCGGACAACAAACTGGCCGTGGCCTTCAAGGGCTGGTCCTCCGACAACCTCTACTTCGTTATGACGAAGGACGGTGTTTCTTTCTGACCTTTCTGACGAAGAGCTGATTTTCCAGCGCAAAGAGCCGGGGGCGGCGAGGCGAAAAGCCTTAGCCGCCCCCGGCTTTTGTCTTAGCGCCTGGCCAGACGCCTCGGGGGCGCGACCACGCTTCATCGCCCTCCCTCAAAAAATGCCCTTGCTTCTCTGAATCATTTTATCTACATATAAGGAAGAAATAAGCGCAGCCCGAACTGATCGGCCATGAAAAGCACAAACCTGGGCGAGTTTGAAGAACTGGTGCTGCTGATGACATGCGTGCTGTACCGGGAGGCCTACGGCGTGGCGGTGCAGGCGGCGTTGGAAGAGCAGACGGGGCGCGGCCTCTCTATCAGCGCCGTGCACGCGGCCCTGAACCGGCTGGAGGAGAAAGGCTATTTGCGCTCGTGGATGGGCGGCGCCACCGCCGAGCGTGGGGGCCGGCGCAAGCGCTTCTTCGAAATCACCGAGGCCGGGCGGGCGGCCCTCCAGGCCCGGCGGCAGGTACGCGAGGAACTCTGGCATCTGATCCCGGACAGCGTGCTGACGGGCGCGCTCTCGCCATGACAAGGCCCGACGACACGCGCCCGCCGCACGGTGCGGACCGGCTGCTGGCGTGGTTCTGCGCGCCCGCCCTGCTCGAAGAGGTGCAGGGCGATCTCCACGAGTTGTTCCTTCGCCGCGTCGCCCGCGAGGGCCTGGGCCATGCCCGCCGCCGCTACTGGCTCGACGTGCTTCGCTTCTTCCGCCCTTTTATCCTCCGGCGCAAATCCGACTACCGACAGGCGCGAGGTCCTTTCATGCTGAAGAACTATCTGCGCGTGGCGCTGCGCACCTTGCGCCGCCATCCCGGCTACACCTTCCTCAACGTGGCCGGCCTGGCTGTGGGCCTCGCCTGTTGCCTGCTGATGCTGCTCTTCGTCCAGGATGAGCTGGCGTACGACCGCTTTCACGCCAACGCTGACCGCGTCGTGCGCGTCGCCTTCGATGAGGACAAGGAGGGCGGCCTACACGTCCGCACTGCCTCCACGCCCGTCGTCCTGGCGAACCTGCTCAAAGACGAATTTCCCGAGATAGAGGCGACGACGCGGTTAATGCGATACGGCGTCTTCAACACGCCTGTTCTGAGCCGGAACGCCTCGGTTCGTTTTCAGGAGCCCGGCTTCTTCTTCGTCGACTCCACCTTCTTCGACGTTTTCTCCTACCCCTTCCGGCGCGGCGACCCGGCCACCGCCCTCGACGCTCCTATGTCGGTGGTGCTGACGGCGGCGATGGCCGCGAAGTATTTCGGCGACGAAGACCCGCTTGGCAAGACGCTCACCTTCGAGAACCGCGCCGAGTTGACGGTGACGGGCGTGCTGGCGGATCGCCCTGCCCCCTCGCACCTCGACTTCGACTTCGTCGCGTCGTTCTCCAGCCTTCGGACGATTGAAGGAACGTGGCTCGAACAGTCGTGGCACTGGCCGCCTGTGTATACCTACGTACTGCTGCCGCCGGATATGGATGCGGCGGCCTTTGAGGCGGCGTTGCCGGGTATGCTGCAGGCGCGGCTGCGGCCCGAGTTGGCCGCGCGCGTCGCGCTTTCGCTCCAGCCCCTCACCCGCATCCACCTCTACAGCCATAGGGAGAACGAACTGAGTGCGAACGGCGACATCGCGTACGTCTACCTCTTCTCCGCCGCCGCGTTTTTCATCCTGCTGCTGGCGTGCATCAACTTCGTCAACCTGGTGACGGCGCGGGCCACCCAGCGGGCGCGCGAGGTGGGGATGCGAAAGGTGCTGGGGGCGCAGCGCGGGCAACTCGTGGGGCAGTTCCTCGGCGAGTCACTCCTGCTCACCGGCGTTTCTCTCCTGGCGGCCCTCGCCCTGGCGGGGCTCGTCCTGCCCGTCTTCAACGCGGTGGCCGGCAAGGCGCTGCGGCTGGGCGATTTCTTTGACGGCGCTCTTCCCCTCGCGCTCGTAGGGCTGGCGCTGGGCGTGGGGTTGTTGGCGGGCAGCTATCCAGCACTCTACCTGTCGGCGTTTCGGCCCGTGCGCGTGCTGAAAGGCGGGGCAGGGCGGGGCGGCACGGCGGCGGCGCGCTTCCGGCAGGGGCTCGTCGTCTTTCAGTTCGCCGTCACGTGTATGCTGCTCGTCGGCACCGCCGTCGTCTTCCAGCAACTCGATTTTTTGCAGACCACGAAGCTCGGTTTCGACAAGGAGCACGTGGTGGTGGTCGATCTGGGGGGCGACGCGGGCGATGCGAACTTCGACGTGCTGAAGCAGCGGTGGCAGCAGCACCCCGGCGTGCTGGCCGCCTCGGCTACGTCCGACGTGCCGCCCAGCACCGAAAATCTCTACGACTTCCCCC
>JAHEMB010000491.1 GCA_024643915.1 Rhodothermaceae bacterium
GACATGAACGTCGCGATGAACCACCGCGGTGAGTTCGTCGAGGTGCAGGCGACCGGCGAGCGCACCACGTTCGACCGCGAGCAGCTCGACGCGCTGCTCGACCTCGCCGCGAAGGGGTGCCGGAAGCTCATGTCGATCCAGCGGGCGGCCCTGCGCGGAGAGGCGTGATGCTGATCAAGTGGATTCGCTGCCGGGTGCCCACCGAGACGCGTGACGCGTTCGCCGCCGCGCAGCGGGCGTGGTCGGCACTCCGCGACTGCCCGGGCTTCCTCGGGCAGGTTGGCGGCTGGCGGGCCGGGGACGACACGGAGGCCGTGATCCTGGGGTGGTTCGGGCTGAGGGGGGCTCCCAGCGGGTCGGTGGAGAAACGCTGGCCGTTCGTGTGCCAGTCCTCGTAATAGGAGTGCTCGACGAACTCCTCCAGCCCGATGTTGATCTGCTGCAAGTTGGTTGTAACAACCTCGCCGTCAAGGAGGACGCCGGGGGTGGCCCAGCGGGCTTTGCCCCAGGTATCGCAGTTGGCGTAGGTCGTGTCGTAGAAGTCGGGGTGGTCCCACTGCCCCAGGTCGATCATGTTGGCGGGGCGGACGCCACACGCTTTGTAGGCCGGATCGGCCTCGTAGAAGAACTCGGTGATCTCGTCCCAGATGGCCGCCGCCTTCTGGCCGTAAACGAAAAACTGAAGCAGCCGATGGTAGAACTCATTGAGCACTTCGATATTGACCGTGACGGACATGCCGCCGGGCACCACGGTCTGCGGGTGCGGGTATTTCCCGCCGATGAGTACATAGGCCTCGCGCGCCACGCGCGTCATGTGCAGAGCCTCCACGTAGAGCTTACCCGTCAGCGGGTTCATGTCGGTCATGAGATCCGCAACGGTGGCGTAGCCGTGCTGCTCGCTGTATCGGGCGGAGGTCTTCCGGGCCCGTTCCCATAGGCCGGGATTGGTCGCCTCGACGATCTGCTGCGAGTAGTCCGGGCCGGCCAGAAGGAAAAGGTGGAGGGGATGGTCGTACATGTACTCGATGGAGAGCAACATATTACGCACCACCACAGCGAGCGGCGGCGGCTGTAAGCCGAGCGCCATCTCTATGGCCAGGGCTGCCGTGGTCGAGTGGACGCCGCCGCAGACGCCGCAGGCGCGGCTGCTGATGAAGGCGGCGTCGCGCGGGTCGCGCCCCCGGAGGATGATCTCGTAGCCCCGGAAGAGGGTTGCCATCGAGTTGCCCGAGAGCACCTTGCGGCTTTCCAGATCGACGACGGTGTGGAAGGCCAGGGCGCCCGCCACACGCGTCACCGGATCGAAGTCAACACTCTTGATGTAGCCGTTGCGGGCGAGCAGTTCCTTGAGCCGGTCCTGCTCGTCTTCGAGTGAGGTGGAGCGGAAGGCATAGGGGTCCGTGATGCCCTCTTTCAGGTACGCGTTGCCCTGTGCGTCAAACGCGACCGGGAGGTTCTTGAAACACATGATCTGTAGGGGGTAGGGGGTGTGTTCTCATGAAGCATGATACGTGCGGCTGCTTCGCTGCCATGCCGTGCTATCGGCACCCGCACGCACCACGTATCATGCATCAGAGCCGCATGGCCCAGGCGATGCCGACGAGGTGGTGGTCTACCGAACGCAGGCCCGCGTGGAGCCGACGCAGCGCGTCGTTAACCGTGCCCACCTGGGCCGTCAGCGGAGCCGTGTCGTCGACGATCTTCTGCAAGCCACCGGCTAGACGTTCGAGCTCGCTGCCCGCCCGGCGCAGCGCCAGGATGATGCCGACGAGGTAAACGACCAGCACGATGACGAGCAGACCTACGATGACGAGCGTGATGAGCGTGAGGGTAGACATGGTCCGGCAGATTTAGATGGAGCGGGCGGCGCGCTGCTTGATGACGCCTTCGAGGGCTGCGGCGTGCGCGTCGATGTCTTTGGCGGTGGCCAGCAAGTTCCCCCCGACTTCGATCGTCTGCTCGAGCGCGGGGAGGTGACCGGTATGCACGGCGATGCCCTCCCCGGCGATCCGCATCTCTTCGAAGTAGCGGGCGATGCTGCGTGCGGCGCGTAGCGTGCGATGCAACAGATAAACGACGACGGGCAGCACGAGCACGGCTATCACGAGCACGATCACCCAGAGGATGTAGACGGCGTCAGGCATTTTTTTTTGAGTGCGGCGTGCGGAATGAGGGGGGCAGAGCGACGCTAACGATACTTCGGTTGCTGCCCGGCAGCTTCTAGGGTGCCGCGCAGGTGGGCGTCCACCACGCCCAGGCCGTCGGCGATGGTGCCGAGGGCACCGTTGAGTTTGGTGACCTGCGGCGGCAGAGCGCCCGTTTCGGTCTCGATGGCGCGCAGGCCCAGCCGCAGTTTCGCCAGGTAGCTCGTCGGCGTCCCCCCGATGCTGTCGAGCAGGGCGATGATCTTGATGAGGAAGTAGGCAAGCACGACCACGAGGGCAACGACTGCCAGTGCCGTGAGCACCATCAGGAAGGTAAACATGGTTCAGTCGTTTGAAGGAAGGACGCAGGCGGGGCAGCCAGGGCACCCTTCGGCGTGCTGCTCGATGGCTTTGGACGCGGTGACGATGTCGATGGCGTTCGACCGGATGCCCGCGACGACCCGGTTGGCCGTCTGCAAGAAGATCGGGATCTGGATCGTGTTGTTGGCCACCAGCTGGCCTTCGGTCCAGATGGCCTCGGCACCCGTCTCGATCTGTACCGCCGTGCGCCGCACGAGCGCCAGCAACACGCCCACCACAAGAATGACTACTGCACCTACGGCGAGCGACACGCCCCAGACTGTAAGGATGGCCCCTTCGGAGGCTGCGAGGATAAGCGTCATTGGTTTATTATGTCAAACGGCATGTCAATGGCTCAAGCTGGCATGGCGAGAGATCCGTCTCGGCTTTGTCAACGAACCTCTCCTTCGTCATCCATAAGTCCTTGTTCGGCATCCGACAGTCATTCCGTTTCATGCAGAGCGTGCGCCACGGCGCCGGCGTGCTCGCGGATGGACCTGGCTTCTTCAAGGATGCCTGTGGCTGTTTCGTTGGTCGCTTCGAGCGCCCACACGCCGTCGGTGTTCTTCTTGATCTGCTGCACCAGCCCCAGCGCTGCACCGGCCAGCTTCAAGATGCGCCGGGCCGCGAGCCACACGGCAACGAGGAGGGCAGCGGCCACGACGATAAGCACGGCCGCGATGCCGAGCCACAAATACCAGGTCGAGAAAAGGTCAGCGTCGGTCATGGCAGCCTCAGGCCTGGCGACGGGCTTTGCCGCCGGGTTTCTCCTCGTGCTCCGTGGGTCGCTTGGCGCCCATGAACTGGAGCTTGTCGTAGAAGTAGTGTGCGGCCTTCTCCACCGGATTCGGCCCCCGGATGTGCCCCCAGCCGCTCGGCACGTGCCCCGTCTCCTTCCAGCGATTGGTGCGGTTCTGGAAAAAGCGTGTCAGCCCTCGCAGATTGCGCACCACCGAACCATAGCTGCGCGACATGGAGGAAGAGACGAGCGTGCCGGGCGGACGCGCGTAGAAGGGCGAGAAGCCGTCCGGAAACGCCGGCATAGTGCAACCGATGCAGGGGCCGCCGACGTTCATGCAGCCGCCCACGTGATTCAGGGCGCCGCGCTTGGTGATGTTACACTGCACCACCGGCCCCCAGCACCCGATCTCGACCAGGCACTTCTTGTCTCCATAATCCTCGGCGAAGTCGCCCTCCTCGTAGTAGCCGGCGCGCGTGCACTTGCGGTGAACTGTCTCGTCAAAAAGCCAGGCCGGCCGGCCCAGTTCATCGAACGCGGGAAGGGGCCCGATCCCTTGCAGATAGAGCAGTACGGCGGCAATCGTCTCAGTGAAGTTATCGCCCTGCGGAGCGCAGCCGGGCACGTTAACTACGGGCAGGCCGAGCGCGCTGCGGTAGTCCTTGCCCAGGAAGTCCATCAC
>JAHEMB010000492.1 GCA_024643915.1 Rhodothermaceae bacterium
CCTTGAGCAGGACCTACGCGAAGATCAACCGATGCGGCGAGCGCCCTGACGGCGTCGCGGCGATTTCACGGAGCACCCTCGCGAAGTTGTCCGGGGTTTTCCTATCTTCGGCCCAAGGACCAGGATCGGCCACCAAGCAACATTCATTTTGAAGAAGCACGTTCACACCTTTATCTGGATCAAGGGCATCCTGGCCGCCGGGGCGCTGGGCTATCTGCTCCACATCGTCGAGTTCGATAAGATTCGGGCGGCGATGGCCGAAGCAGACACCCTTTTCATCCTCGCTTCGGTGGCACTGTTGCCGCTCAACCTGCTGCTGTGCGCGTGGAGATGGCAGACCGCGCTTCGACGGGTGATGCCGGGCGTCCGCTTCAGGGCCGTCTTTGGTTCGATGATGACCGGGCGCTCTCTCGGCATCTTCACCCCGATCGAACTGGGCGATTTCGCCGGGCGGGCCTTCTACCTGAAGCACAATGATAGGTGGGAGCTGGCGGCCCTCGCCTTTGCCGAGCGCATGCCGGCTCTCACCTGCTATCTTGGTTTTGGCCTCGCAGCCCTGGCGCATTTCCTCGTCATCCGCCCCGCCGAGGCTACCCTCGCATGGGAACTGGTCTTTGTCTTCGGCCTGGCGGCCTGCCTGACATTGCTATTCTTCGTTGTCAATCCCAGCATGGCGCACGGCGTCATCGGCACGGTGATCCGGTCCGAACGCGTGCGGCGGGAGTTGGGCTTTCTGCGGCGCTTCAGCCGGCGAGATACCGGGCTGCTCCTTGCACAGTCGGCCCTCGTCTACGCGGTCTTCACCACACAATTCTACCTGCTGCTGCTGGCTTTCGCCCCCAGGGCGGCCCTCCTGGAGAGTTATACCAGCATCGCCCTCGTCTTCTTCGTCAAGAGCTGTCTGCCCTCTCTTACCTTCATGGACCTCGGGATCCGCGAGGGGGCCTCGGTCTATTTTCTCGGCTTCTTCGGCGTGGCGGGGGCGGCGGCTTTTAACGCGGCCTTCCTTACCTTCGTCGTCAACCGGCTGCTCCCTGCCCTGCTGGGCCTCCCCTTCGTCCTTCGGATGAACCTCCGCCACTCGGCGCGCGTTGAGCAATCGCCGTCGGTGGTGCCGGCCGAATAAGTTAGCGTGTAGGACGGCTTTGATGTTTGGAACCGGGATTCAAGTGATTATGATGGTTGCGGCGGCGGTGCTCATCCTGCTGACCCTCGGCTATGCGTTCCTGATCGGGCGCTTCGCGTTGGGCTTTCGGCGGGTGCGCCCCGTACGGCACCGCAGCCCCGAGCCGCCCCTGCCCTTCGTCTCGGTCGTCGTACCTGCCCGGGACGAGGCGGCCGTCATCGGCGGGTGCGTCGAAGCCATCCTCGCCAACGACTACCCACGCGATCGCTTCGAGGTGATCGTCGCCGACGACCTCTCGACCGACGACACGCCCGAGGTGGTGCAACGCTTCCAGGCCCGCTTTAACCGCGAATCGGTGCATGCCCTACCGGATGGAGCGCAGGAAGAGGCGATGGAACGACTGCGGCTGATCAGAATGGAGGAAAACCTCGATGAAGTGCGAGCGCATAAAAAGCGAGCCATCGAGAAGGCCGTTGCCACGGCCCGGGGCGAAATCATCCTGACAACGGACGCTGACTGCCTTGTGCAGGAAAGTTGGATCCGCACGATGATCGCCTTCTTCACGCCGGAGACGGCTTTTGTCTCGGGCGCCGTCCTCTACCGCACGAACCGTTCGTTTTTCGAAGAGGTGCAGGCCCTCGATTTTCTGGGCCTCGTGGCCGTGGGCGCGGGCGCCATTGGGAGCGGTCGGCCCAACCTGTGCAACGGCGCCAATGCAGCCTACCGCCGAGACGTCTTCCAAGACCTCGGCGGCTATGCCGGCCTCGACCACCTGACCTCGGGGGATGACGAGTTGCTCATGCAGCGCATCGCGTACGACACCGACTGGCAGGTGCGGTTCTGCGCGGATCGACGCGCCGTGGTGACCACACGGCCCTCGCCGACGCTCCGCGCCTTTATCGAGCAGCGCCGCCGGTGGGCCTCCAAGGGTGCGCACTACCCGCATACGCACCTCGTTGCCCAGAACGCCCTTGTTTATTTTTTCTACCTCATTCTGCTCGCCGATCTCGTGGCTGCCCTCTTCGTACCGGGGCTGTGGATGCCGGTGCTGGCCGCCTTCGGCCTCAAGATGATCGTGGAGGCTTTCCTTATCGCGCCGGCCTGCCGCCATTTCAGGCGAATGCGGCTATTGCGCTACTTTTTTCCCGCCCAGCTTTTACAGCTCCCCTATATCGTCATTCTCGGTGCCGTCGGCGCGCTGGGCGGCTACGAGTGGAAAGGGCGACGGATTGAACGCTGATGATCGACCTCACCAATTTCGTCGGCACCACCGTGCCCCGGCTCCTCGCCCGCCGCTTCCCCGACCTGCTGTGGCGGCTGCCCACGTCGGAGCGCCTCGCCTACCTGACGTTCGACGACGGCCCCACGACGGTCATGACGCGCCCTCTGCTCGACCTGCTGGCCCGGTTCGACGTGCAGGCGTCGTTTTTCCTTCTGGGCAGCTACGCCGCGCAGCACCCGCACCTCGTCCGTGACCTCCAGGCGGCGGGCCACACCATCGGCAACCACACCTTTACCCACCCAGACGCCTGGCGCGCGCCGGAAACGCAGGTGTTGGAAGAACTCGAATCGACAACGAAGCTCCTCGAAGATCAACTCGGCGCCGCCCTCCGGTGGATGCGCCCGCCCTATGGCCGTTTCACGCGATCGATGCGCTCGTGGTGCCTGGCCCGCCGCCAGCGCATGACGATGTGGGACGTGATGCCCGGCGACTTCCTCCCTTCCGCCTCCATCGCCAAGATCGAGCGGCGCATTCTCCGCCAGGTCCGTCCCGGCTCCATCATCGTCCTGCACGACAACCCCAAGGCCGAGCACGTTACCCCCCCCGCACTGGAGAACGTCTTACGCGTGCTGCAGGGCGAGGGCTGGCAGTTTGCGGCACTGTAAAAGAGGGAGCTTCACCAGGAGCTCTCTGGTAGTCTGCCTAACGATTCCATGTCCGCCCTACGTCAGGGCAATCGCATCACTCTCTAGAGAGTTGCCCCTGGAGCAAATATTCGCAGGTCGTCAGGAAACGCCAGCGTGTTCTCGCTGATTTCGGTTAGAAAAAGCGGGCTTTCCAGGCCACATTCAAGTGTCAGAAAAGTGATGCGAGTGCCCTAGCCTCGCGTGCCTGACCATTACTCCTCAAAATCAATGCTCTCTTCCACACACCAGCGCTTAAGAGCAGCCTCAGTCACGGCTGCCTCAAAGCGGTACCATTCTTCAAGCAAGTCCATCCGCTCAAGAAGATCTTTGAAGCGAGCATAAGCCCCCTTTCGGCTGAAGATGCGTTCTACCTCTTGGGTCTGATCCGGGATGCGTTGCCAGACAAATTCACGCAGCTCGTTCTACCGGGGCTGTCAGTCCAAGCGCCTGGAGCATTGCCGTTGGTTTCAGTCGGTGGGCTGCGAAGACGGAGCGCGAGACGATGCATCTTCAGACGAGCGCGGCCATACACGCCCGAACGTCCGAGGCGTGGTACACTCTCCGCACCATCTCCGCATACTGCTCGGCGAAGGCCTCCGACCGGCCGAGGTCTTCAAAGACAGCCTCTAGCCTCACGAACGCCAGGATGTCGTCCTTCGTCTCACGTGCGGCCCGGTGGAGTTCTTCGCGCATCGGGTCACGGATGTCGAGCGGCTCCCCGTTCTTGCTCGCCTGCTTATCGCTGTAGTAGCACCACGCGGCCACGACGAGCGTAGCGTACTCGATGCTACCGCCTGAGGCGAGGTTAGCCCGGATCGTGGGTAGTAAAAACTTGGGGAGCTTATCGGAGCTGAAGGAGCAGATTCGGGACACGCTGTCCCGGAT
>JAHEMB010000493.1 GCA_024643915.1 Rhodothermaceae bacterium
GGACGACGTTTTTTGCTGCCTGGGCACCACCTGGAAGAAAGCCGGTTCCAAAGAGGCCTTCCGCCGCGTCGATCTGGACTACCCGCGCGAGGCGGCCAGGCTGGCGCACGCGCAGGGCGCGCGGCAGTACCTCCTCGTTTCGTCCCTCGGCGCGAGCCGCCGGTCGCCGTTTTTCTACACCCGCGTCAAAGGCGAGGCGGAGGCAGCGGTGCAGGCGTTTCCGTTTTTCGGCTGCTACGTGTTTCGCCCCTCTCTCCTCCTCGGCGAGCGCGACGAGACGCGCCCCGGCGAGCACCGCTCCGAAAAGCTGCTAGATTTTTTCTCTTTCCTCCTCGTCGGCCCCCTCAAAAAGTACGAGCCTATCGAAGGGCGGGCCGTTGCCGCCGGCATGATCGAAAAGGCGAAGCGGCGCCCCGGTGGGCAGCAGATCTACGAGACAGAGGCGATCCGGGCGGCAGCCTGATTTAAGCGCCCATTTCCCGGCTCCAAATTCCAAAGTCTTCTCGATCACCCTTTGAGTCTTGGGAATGTGGTGCTTGGCGTTTTCGCGGTCCGTCGCGAAGAGCAGAACCGTTGCTCACATCCGCTACGCTCAAAGAAAGCCCTCGGTGGTGAAACAAAAGGACGGCTCGTGACCTGAAGGGGGCATGCGTTCCGCTCGTCCCTCTTCCACCGAACAGGAGAAGAAGCGCCCGCCGCAGGCCCTCTGGAAAGCGCTGCGCCGCATCTTCGCCCTGAGCCGTCCCTACCGCCGCCGCCTCTACACGGCTATTGTGCTGACGGTGCTGGCTTCCCTCGTCTGGCTGGCGGTGCCCCTCGGCCTACGCGAGTTGCTCGACGCCGTCTTCCAGGAGGCCGACCGGGGGATGCTCGACACGCTCGCGGTGGGCCTGTTCGTCCTCTTCCTCGTTCAGGCCGTTCTCTCGTTCGCCGGCAGCTACCTCCTCGAATGGACGGGCGAGCGCGTGGTGGCGGATCTCCGGCAGCGCGTCTACGCCTACCTCAACAGGCTAGGCCTGCGCTTCTTCGCCAACCAGCGCACGGGCGACCTCACCTCGCGCCTGACCAACGACGTCGCTTCCGTGCGCAGCGCCGTTACCGATGCACTCGTCGAGGCGATCCGGTTGACGCTCACGCTCGTGGGCTCAATGGCGTTGATGATCATGCTGAACTGGCGGCTCAGCAGCCTCATCTTCCTCGTCGTGCCGGGGGTGACGCTCGCGACGCGCTATTTCGGCCAGAAGATCCGGCGGCTGGCGCGCAAAGTGCAGGACCATCTGGCCGATACCACGGCTGTGGCTGAGGAGGCCCTCGCGGCTGTCCGCGTGGTGCGCGCCTTCACCCGCGAGCCGTACGAGATCGACCGCTACAACGGCGCCGTCGAGTCGCTTTTCGAGACGGCGCGGCACAAGGTGCTGGTAGTCAGCTTCTTCTGGTCTAGTATCAGCCTCGTCTTCATGTCGGCCCTCGTCGCCATCTTCTGGTACGGCGGGCTGGAGGTGCTGGCCGGGCGCCTCACCGCGGGCGACCTCGTGGCGTTCATTTTTTATGCGTTCAACATTGCGCGGGGCGTGGGCGGCATGTCGCGCCTTTACGCCACCTTCAACAGCGCGGCAGGAGCCTCGGAGCGGCTGTTCGAGCTGCTCGATACGGCGCCCGAAGTGGAGGACGCACCAGACGCTGTCCCCCTGCCGTCCATGAAAGGCGCGGTGCGATTCGAGCAGGTCACCTTTGCGTACGATACAGCGCAGCCGGTACTCGAGGACATCAGCTTCGCCGTAGCGCCGGGTGAGACGATGGCCCTCGTCGGCCCCAGCGGGGCGGGCAAGACGACGCTCCTCAACCTCATCCCCCGTTTCTATGACCCCTCGGCGGGCCGCATCCTCATCGATGGGTTCGACCTGCGGGCAGTGCAGAAACGATCCCTCCGCGAGCAGATCGCCGTGGTGCCCCAGGAGGTCCACCTTTTCGGCACGAGCATCCGGGAAAACATCCGCTATGGTCGGCTCGACGCCTCCGATGCCGAGATCGAGGCGGCGGCGCGCGACGCCAACGCGCACGACTTCATCGCGGCCTTGCCTGAGGGCTACGACACCGAGGTGGGCGAGCGCGGGGTGAAGCTGAGCGGCGGCCAGCGGCAGCGCGTGGCTATCGCCCGCGCCCTCCTCCGCGACGCCCACATCCTCCTCCTCGACGAAGCCACTTCCTCGCTCGATTCGGCCTCGGAAGCGCTCGTGCAGGAGGCGCTCGAACGGCTGATGCGGGGCCGCACCACGTTCATCATCGCCCACCGCCTCGCCACCGTGCAGCACGCCGACCGCCTGCTCGTCCTCGACGGGGGCCGCATCGTGGAGGTGGGCACGCATGAAGAACTCATCGCCCGCCAGGGCCTCTACGCCGACCTCGCCGCCCTCCAGTTCGCCGACGGTGAGTTCGCGTCGCGCCAAGAGAACGGGAACGAGGAAGCACCCGAACTGCCATCAGCAGAGGAGGCCGCGGGAGGGAATGGAGAGGTGCTGCTGGAGGGATTGCTGGGGGGGGTGCAGGAGGAGCCGGCACCAAACGAAAAGGATAGATAACACGGGGAGGACGGCATGCGGCGGGTTCGCTATTCGGTGGCGATGAGCCTGGACGGTTTCATCGCCGGGCCCCAGGGCGAGTATGACTGGATCCCGATGGATCCGGACATCAACTTTGCGGCCCTTTTCAAAGATTTCGACACCGTCCTGATGGGCCGCAAGTCATACGAGGCCGCGCAGCAACACGGCGAAGGCAGCATGCCCGGCATGGCGGCCTACGTCTTCTCCCGCACCCTTCGCCTGGAGGACTGCCCCGACGCCACGCTCAGTGCGGACCCGGCGTCAACCGTGAAAGCCCTCAAGCAGGCGCCCGGCAAGGACCTCTGGCTGTTCGGCGGCGGCGATCTCTTCGGCAGCCTGCTCGGCCTGGGGCTGGTGGATGCCGTGGAGGTGGCAGTCATCCCCATGCTCCTCGGCGGCGGCATCCCGATGCTGCCCGCCCCGGCCACGCGCGCCAGGCTTCAACTCACCCGGCATCGCCACTACGAGAAGACGGGCATCGTTTTCCTGGAGTATGCCGTCGCGTCCTAGTGCTCTGACCAGTCTGTAATGTCAGGTCGATGCGTGAGCCCGGTTGTTCGTTGGCAAGGCGCCGAATCGAGGCGTAGCCGAAGCTACAGCGAGATTCGGTAACGAAGCCAGCGGGCGAGCGGGCCGCGAAGAACCTGACAGTATGGGCTTGTCAGAGTACGAGCCCCCATCCTGCAACGAAGTAGTTTACAGGGGCAGGCGAAAGCACATCGTTCCCACTTTGTCACCCACCCCAGTGTGCGCGGTACGACCTCTTCCGAGGCGGCGCGGTACAAGCTGCCCGAAGTAGAGGAGTATCCTAACCAGAGAGCCGCTGGCAGCAGTGGGGGCACGATGGCAGAGACTACGAGGGGAAACACCTTTTCCGATAGAAGGCCTACCGGGGGCAACTTTTTCGAGCGGCGCATTGCCGACATCCGGCAGCGGCTCGACGACAAAGAGACGCGGCCCATCACCATCGCCCTGCTGGGGGCGGCAGGGGTGATGCTCCTGCTTTTCACGTACTGGATGGTGCTGCTCCTCCAACTCCCCACCATCAATGAGCTGCGCCAGGCGCGCTTCGCCCAATCGACCGTGGCCTACACCGCCGACGGGGAGGAGCTGACGCGCTACGGCGACAAGAACCGCGTGTGGGTGGGGCTCGACAGCGTCGCCACGCCTGTGAAGGAGGCGCTCATCGCCACCGAGGATCACCGCTTCTACCAGCACTGGGGCATCGACGTGAAGCGCACGTTCGGCTCCATCCTGAAGACGGCCACGGGCGACGTGCAGGGCGGCTCTACCATCACCATGCAGCTCGCCCGCAACAC
>JAHEMB010000494.1 GCA_024643915.1 Rhodothermaceae bacterium
CAGCGGGGCGACTTCGAACGCTGGACGAAAAAGGTGCTGCGCGACGACGAACTGGCGCGGCGCTTCCGGAAGATCGCCCGCCGGCCCGGCGAGGGGGAGGTCCTGCGCCAGGCGCTCTTGGCAACCGTGGCCGACCGCTATCAAGAACTCGAAAGCCTCATCTGACGCCCATCAGATATCCTGCTATGCGCTGGAACCGTTGTGCGCCAGGAGGCACGTGATGCCAAGCCTAACCAGAGAGGGGTTCGCCATGAAAGACCAAGAAGCCATCAGAGTCCATGCGGATCACACGCCTGCGATCCGCTTCAAGAAGATTCTCGCACCGACCGATTTCTCGGCCTGCGCGAATCATGCCTTTGCGCACGCGCTCAACCTGGCGAGGCGCTACGGTGCCGAGGTGCACGTGCTGCACGTGATCGAGCCGCTGGAAGGCGATGTCTACAGCCCCCTTCGCTACTCGCCCGAGGCCAGCGCCCGGCAGGAAACGCCGGACAAGATCGTCTACGACCTCCTTCAGGAGGTGATCGCGGGACAGGAGACGGAGGGCCTCACCGTCGAGCCGGTGAAGCGCCATGGCCGTGCTGTAGTTCCGACGCTCCTTCAGTATGCGAAGGCGGAAGACATCGACCTGGTCGTCATGGGCACGCACGGCCGGCACGGCATGCAGCGCGTTTTCATGGGCAGCGCAGCGGAACGCACGGTGCGGCTGGCCCCGTGCTCGGTGCTGACTGTGCATGAACCGCCGGACGCTACGAGCGGCGACGGAGACTTCTTCCCGCTGCAGATCCAGCGCATCCTCGTCCCCTTGGATTTTTCCGAGCACTCGGAGGCCCTGCTTCGTGCTGCCCATAAAATGGCCGGAGCGTATGGCGCCCAACTCGACCTGCTCCATGTGATCGAACCCGTCCCCTTCCTGGGCCTTCTCACCGGGGCGCTCACCACGAACGACCTCGTGCCCGATCTCGGTAAGCGGGCCATCGAATCACTACGGCAGCTGTGGGGGCAGGTCGCCACAGGGGAGGTTCCGGCCAAGCCGCACGTGGAGGAGGGCCACGCCGCGGCCCACATCGTCGACTTCGCTGCGCGGTGTGGCACCGACCTGATTGTGATTGGGGCGCAGGGACGCTCCGCCCTAGAGCGGTTTCTGATCGGCAGTGTGGCGGAGCGGGTGGTGCGAACGGCTCCGTGCCCGGTGCTTATCCACAAGCCCTTGCCAGCCGACGGCGCCGCCCAACACACGCTGGCGACGGAAGAGCCTACAGCGCAACCCCGGCTCGCATGACGGCTGAGGCTGACATAGCGGTAAAAACAGGCCGGCCCATCTCCAACGGCGCCCCGGTGCCGCCGGTCCTGGATCAACCCTGGTCGCGGCTGGCAGAGGAGGTCGTTGCGGCGCTGCAGGTGCAGTTGGACGAGGGCCTCACCAGCGAAGAGGCCTCCCGGCGCAAGACGCGCTACGGCCCGAACCAACTCCGCGAGCACCCCCGCCGCAGCCTCTGGAGCCTCCTCGCCGATCAGTTCAAGAGTCTCATCATTGGCCTCCTGGTGGTGGCTGCGGCAACGGCTTTTTTTTTCGGTGAGATGCTGGAGGGCTGGGCCGTCCTCGTGGTGATTCTGCTCAATGCTACAATTGGCTTTGTTACTGAGCTGCGCGCCGTGCGGTCGATGGAGGCGCTCTTCACCCTCGGCAGCGTCACCACCCGTGTCCGCCGCGACGGGCACACGCGGCTGGTCCCCGCCGAAGACTTGGTGCCGGGCGACGTTGTCGTGATGGAGGGGGGCGACGTGGTGACGGCGGACCTGCGCCTGGTGGAAGGCTCGAAGCTGCAAGCCGATGAGTCGGCCCTGACGGGTGAGAGCGTGCCGGTGGGCAAGCAGCCCGCCCCGGTGGCGGCGGTGCCCCTGGCAGAGCGTGCCTCAATGCTTTACAAGGGCACCGCTGTCACGCGCGGCGCCGGCACGGCCGTCGTCGTGACCACCGGGATGGCGACGGAACTGGGCGCGATCTCTGCCCTCGTGGCGGAGGCTGAGGAGGACGCGACGCCCCTGGAGAAACGTCTCAACCGGCTGGGGCGGCGGCTCATCTGGGTCACGCTGGCCATTGCCTTCTTCGTTTCGCTCACCGGCATCCTCTCCGGCAAGGACCTCTTTCTGATGATCGAGACGGGGTTGGCCCTGGCCGTGGCCGCCATCCCCGAGGGGTTGCCTGTGGTCGCCACCATCGCCCTCGCGCGGGGCCTGCGGCGGATGGCCCGGCGCAACGCCCTCGTCAACCGGCTCTCCTCGGTAGAGACGCTCGGCGCTACAGGCATCATCTGCACCGACAAGACCGGCACGCTCACCGAAAACAGGATGACGCTCACGCGGCTCGTCCTGGAGGGTGGCGTCGTCGAAATCGGCGGCGAGGAAGGGGCCTTTAGTATGAACGGCGCGCCTGTGCAACCGCTGGAACACGCGCCCCTCCGGGCCGCACTTGAGACGAGTGTGCTGTGCAATAATGCCTCGCTGCCTGAGGAGGCGGAGCAGGCGACCGGCGATCCACTCGAAGTGGCGCTGCTCGTGGCTGGCGCCAAAGCAGGGCTCCAGCGGGCGGATCTGGTGAAGGACCTGCCCGAGGTGCGGGAGGAAGCCTTCGACTCGGATGTGAAGATGATGGCGACCTATCATGCGAGCGGCGGCCCCTTCCGCGTGGCCGTCAAAGGGGCCCCCGAGCCGGTGCTGGCAGCCTCTACGGAGATCCTGACGGCAGCGGGACCGCGTCTCCTCAATGAAAACGAGCGTGCGCAGTGGCTAGAACGCAACGAGCAGCTGGCCGCCGAAGGGCTGCGTGTGCTTGCCCTGGCCACGAGGACGGCAGAGAGCGTGGAGTCGCCTCCCTACGAAGCGCTTGTCTTCATCGGGCTCATCGGGCTGGCCGATCCGCCGAGGCAGGAGGTGCGGGCGGCGATTGAAGCGTGCCGCCGCGCTGGCATTGAGGTCGTTATGGTGACCGGGGACCAGCCAGTGACGGCGCGGAGGATCGCCGGAGCCGTCGGCCTGTGTGGTGATGAGGGCGCGGATCTCGTGCATGGTTCAGAGATGAAACCTCTCGCGTCGCTCAGCGCCGAGGAACGGGAGCGCCTGCTCCGGGCGCGCCTTTTCGCCCGCGTCAGCCCGAAGCAGAAGCTCGACCTGATCGAACTGCACCAGCAGGCCGGCCACATCGTCGCCATGACGGGCGACGGCGTCAACGACGCCCCCGCGCTCAAGAAGGCCGATATCGGCATCGCCATGGGGCAGCGGGGCACCCAGGTGGCGCAGGAAGCCGCTGACATGGTGCTGCAGGACGATGCTTTTTCGACTATCGTCGCAGCGGTGGAGGAGGGACGGGCCATCTTCGACAACGTGCGCAAGTTCGTTCGCTATCTGCTCTCGTGCAACGTGAGCGAGGTCATGGTGGTGGGGCTGGCCGCGCTGGTGGGGGCCACGCTGCCCATCCTGCCGCTCCAGATCCTGTTCCTCAACCTCGTCACCGACGTTTTCCCGGCGCTCGCGCTCGGTCTCGGGGCCGGCGCCGCCCACCTCATGGATCGCCCCCCCCGTGATCCGAAGGAGCCTATCCTGGCGCGGCAGCACTGGATTGGCATTATGGCCTACGGAGCGGCCTTCACGGTGGCCGTGCTCGGCGCGCTGGCATGGGCGCGCGTGGGGCTGGGCCTGGACGCGGAAAAGGCCGTCTCTATCTCTTTTCTTACGCTGGCCTTCGCACAGCTCTGGCACGTTTTCAATATGCGCGAGCCAGGTACGGGCCTCTTCCGCAACGAGATAACCGGGAACCGCTACGTCTGGGGTGCCCTGGCGCTCTGCACGGCCGCGTCGGTCCAGTCCGACTTGCTTGCAGCGTCTTTGACAAAGGCCTTCGCAAGTTTCTGC
>JAHEMB010000495.1 GCA_024643915.1 Rhodothermaceae bacterium
CCGGCCATGCTTGTACGGGTTCAGGTCCACCACGTACTCGACCATGTCGCGGTCGATGCCGCAGTAGTGGAGGAGGGTGGTAGCTTTGGCGGCGGCGCCGTAGGCCACCAGGAACCGCTCCTGCGCCTTCAGGTGGTGCAGCATATCCATCAGCCGCACCTTCACGTCCTCCACGCGCACGGCGAAGTCGCGGAAAAAGTCGATGCGGTCCACCTTACGTTCTTGCTCCATTGCCAGCAACGCCTCCACCGACGCGCCGACGTTTTCCACAGGCTCGACGAAGAGGCGGAGCGAGCCGCCGTGGATGGGTGTGCGCTCGACCTCGTTCAGGTAGAGGTCGTGCCGGCGGAAGAGCCGGTCGAGGGCGGTGACGGAGAAGTAACAGAGGTGCTGGTGGTAGATTGTGTCAAACTCGCAGTGATCGACCAGATCGACCACGTAAGGCGCTTCGATGACCGCCAGGCCGTCGTCTTTCAGGATCGTGCGGATGCCATCGACGAAGCCGGGCAGGTCGGGGACGTGAGCCAGGACGTTGTTGGCGAGGAAGAGGTCGGCGGCTGTGCCGTCGGCGCGGAGCATCTCGGCCAAGTCTTTCGAGAAAAACGTGACGAGGGTGGGGATGCCGGCGGCTTTCGCCTGCTCAGCGGGCGCCCGCGCCGGGTCAATGCCCAGCACCTCGATCCCCGCCTCGGCGAAGTTCTTGAGCATGTAGCCGTCGTTGCTGGCGGCTTCGACGACGAGGCTGTCTGGCCCCAGCCCGCGCGCCTCGATCAGCCGATGCGCGCTCTGTCGGAAGTGCTGTAGGAGGGAGGGGGAGACGGACGAGAAGTACGGATACTCCGCGTAGAACAGCACTTCGGGATCAACCGTCTCGGCGATCTGCACGAGGGCGGAGTCCGGGCAAAAGACGAGGGTCAGCGGCGCCGAGGGCTCCGGCCCGCCAAGCTGCTCGGTCGTCAGCAGCCGGTCCGCCAGGGGCGTCTCGCCGAAGTGCAGGATCGGCTCCAGGCGTGGAGAGCCGCTGGCCCGGCACTTCGTCTCGGTCTTGTAGATTTTTTCGGCGGTAACCGTCGTCATCGTCTCAGGCATCTTCACATCGTCGTGGTAAAGTGGGGAAGCGGAGGTGTGGGCGAGAGAGAGATTTCTATTCCATTCCCCCTTTCTCCTCCCGCTTGCGTTTTATGCTGCTCGCGCCGCCGCCGTCCAGCGTAGCGAGGTGTCCAACCGGCCCTCGGCCATCAGCTCCTGGATGTGCGCGAGGCGTTTGTAGCGCGGCCCCTCGAAATCGTCGAGCTTCAGGCCGACGTGGCGGTAGGCGTGGTACAGTTCGCGAGCGCCGCGCCGGACGTCCCATTGCGGCACGAAATCGGGCATCACGCGGCGGATCTTGTCGCAATCAACGCGATAGGTGCGTTTGTCCGGCCCGGCATCCTCGGCGAATTCGAGGCGGCAGCCCGGCACGGTCTCCGTCACGATCTCGGCGATCTCGCGGATGCGGTAGTTCTGGTCGGTTCGCCCTACGTTGAAGGCTTCGTCGTGGATCGCCTCGCGGGGGGCCTTGAGGGCGGCGAGGAAGGCGCGGGAGATATCTTCGATGTGGACAATGGGGCGCCAGGGCGTGCCGTCGCTCTTCAAGAAGACGAGGCCGGTGGTGAAGGCCCAGGCGACGAGGTTGTTCAGCACGAGGTCGAACCGCAGGCGAGGCGAGACACCGTAGGCCGTGGCATTGCGGAAATAGACGGGGCTGAAGCCGTCGTCGGCGAGAGCGCTCAGGTCGCGTTCCACCAGCACTTTGGATTCGCCGTAGGGCGTGACGGGGTTGAAGGCGCCCGTCTCGTCGATCATGTCCTGCCCGCCCGCGCCGTAGGTGCTGCACGAGGAGGAGAAGAGGAAGCGATGTACGCCCGCCGCTTTCGCCAGGTCGGCCAGGCGGAGCGAGGCGCGGTGGTTGATCTCGTAGGTGAGGACAGGGTTGATGTCACCGAGGGGGTCGTTCGAGAGGCCGGCCAGGTGGATGACGGCATCGAAGCCCTGCACATCCGCCGGCGTCACATCGCGGAGGTCCTTGCGGATCTCGGGGATCGCGACAGGTGGCGCGCCGAAGGTCGAGGCTTCGAAGAGGTCACTGTCCAGGCCGACGAGGTCGTAGCCCTCAGCCAGCAGCAGCGGCACCAGGCGCGTGCCGATGTAGCCGTTGTGTCCCGTTACCAGAATGCGCATCGAAAATCTCGTCGGTCCAGGTTTTCCAGGGAGCGTTGCCCCCCGCCCACATCTGCTCCAGGATGTGCTTTTCGCGGAGGGTATCCATGCATTGCCAGAACGAAGAATGCCGGTAAGCCATCAACTGCCCGTCCTGCGCCAGATTCTCAAGGGGTGCCTTCTCCCACTGCGTCGCATCGTCCTTGATGTAGTCAAACACTTCGGGCTCAAGCACGAAGAAGGCGCCGTTGATCCAGCCCTCGCCGATCTGCGGCTTCTCCGTGAAGGCGACGATTTGCTCGCCGTCAAGCTGGAGATGGCCGTAACGGGCGGGGGGACGGACGATGGTCATGGTGGCGAGCTTACCGTGGCGGCGATGGAAGGCCAGGAGGGCCTTCAGGTCCACGTCGCTGACGCCGTCGCCCCAGGTGAGCATGAACGTTTCGTTGCCCACGTAGGGCGCCAGGCGTTTGATGCGGCCGCCCGTCTGCGTCTCCATCCCCGTGTCGATCAGGCCCACTGTCCAGTCCAGCCGGCTGTCGGGGCCGTGCGCCTGCACCTCGCCCGTCCTGAGGTTGACCATCAGGTTGGAGTTGAGGGCGCTGTAATCGACCATGTATTTTTTGATGACTTCGCCCTTGTAGCCCAGCGCCACGAGGAAATCGCGGAAGCCGTGGTGGGCGTAGTGCATCATGATGTGCCAGAGAATGGGCCGCCCGCCAATCTCTACCATGGGTTTGGGGCGGACGTCGGTCTCTTCGGCCAGACGGGAACCGCGCCCCCCCGCGAGGATGGCTACTTTCATGTTAGGAGGCGGATGGGTTGCAAGGTTGGCGCGCCTGTGCGCGCCGTGTTCAAGGGCGAGGCGTCGGGCGTCGTTGGGGCAACAACGTACTGGCCCGCCTGCCCGGGCGCGCTATGTCACTAAACATCGACCACGCCGGTCTTCTCTTAACCTCGTTGCAGAACGTGCGGCGCGCGGAGGCAGGCGGCCGACGAATCCTATCGGGGCGGCTGCAAGCCTCACAAAGGAGGGCAGGGCAAGAAGGGGGCTCCTGAAGGTGGAGGGGTTACTTCAGGAGCAACATTTCTTTCGTTTGGAAAAAGTCGCCGGCCTGGAACTTGTACAGGTAGACGCCGCTGGGGAGGGGGCGGCCCGCATCGCTACGAGCGTCCCAGGTAACGGCATACGTACCGGCAGGCTGCTGGGCATCGACGAGGCGGGCCACGTGCCGGCCCTGCACGTTGTACACGTCCAGCACCACGCGCGCAGCCTGCGGCACCTGATACTCAATGTGCGTGCCCGGGTTGAAAGGGTTGGGGTAGTTCTGTGCCAGGCCGAAGCGGTCGGGGATCTCGTCGCGGCGCTCCACCGCCACGCCCGTGGCGAAAAGCGGTAGGGGTTGGGGCGGGTTGTCATGGACGGTGCCCTGGGCCCGGAGCCGGATCGCGGCGGTGGGCGAGCGGGGCGTAAGGACGAGGCGGGTCACCTCGCCGACCTGGAGCGGTGAACGCCCCATCATGCCTATTCGCAAGGTGTCGCCGGCAAGCCGATAAGCCATTTCCCACAGAGGCGGCACGGTTGCCAAAACGCGGCCCACCTCGATCTCGCGGCTGTCGAGCACGATGTCGAACTGAAGGGCATGGACGGCTCCGGTGAGCGCGCCTACCTGGAGGGGGAGTTCGAAACTGCCTGTGGCCTTTTCTTCGA
>JAHEMB010000496.1 GCA_024643915.1 Rhodothermaceae bacterium
GTTGCCAGCAGGACCTGGAACCTCACCGTTCCAGGTCCTTGTTGCGTTAAGCAGGCGTACACGTCAAAGGGGCTCGCCACGCCCCCTTTTCATCGGAGGCGGATCAGCGTCTTCGTGAAGAACGCCCCCCCTGCTTCCAGCCGGCCCAGATACAGGCCCGCCGGCAGGGCCGAAGCGTCGAAAGTGACCTCGTGCGTGGTCATCGGCGGCACGACCGCGTCGAAGAGTACCGCCACCTCGCGCCCGAGTAGATCGTAGACGGCCAGGCGCACCCGCCCGGCCCGTGCCGTCTCAAAGCGCAGGCTCGTCCGTGCATCGAACGGATTGGGGCCGTTGAGCGCCAGCCGCGCGTGCCGCCCAGGCTGTTCTTGCTCCACGCCCGAAGCGGTGGCGTCGCGCAACCGATAGAACCGCCCATTGCTGAACGAGACGACATAGAGTTCGCCCGCCGCATCCTCGCCGAACGACGAGATGTTGAGGTCGGAGGCGACCAGCAATTCGTTCACCGGCGCCTCCCCTGTCGATGCGCCCGGTGTGAGCGCCCAGACCTGCCCCTGCACGAAATCGCCGTAGATGTATTTCCCTACGAGCGACGGGAGCGCCGCGCCCCGGTATACGTAACCACCCGTGACGGCGGCTCCGCCGCCGTGCTCATACATCCAGACAGGCGCTATCGTCGGCTTCTCACAAGGAAAGTAGGCCGCAAAGCAGGTCGTGCCCTCCATCATGCTCCAGCCGTAGTTACCGCCCGCCTCGATTAAGTTGATTTCTTCAAAAGCGTCCTCGCCTACATCGCCCACCCAAAGCGCACCCGTTTCCGCGTCGAAAGAGAAGCGCCAGGGGTTGCGAAGGCCATAGGCGTACACCTCCTCTCTGAACCCCTCCGTGTTTCCGACGAATGGATTGTCGGGTGGGATGCCGTAGTTGAGGAAACCAGCAGGGCGGTCTACATCGAGCCGAAGGATGGAAGCGAACGGCACTGTCAAATCCTGCCCGTAGTCGTTGGGATCCATGCAACACTCCCCATCGCCAAGACCGACGTAGAGGTAGCCGTCCGGCCCGAAGGCGAGTTGCCCACCATAATGCTCTGGGCCCGGCTGCGCCTCGTCGAAAAGGACGAGACGGGAAGCCGGATCAGCACGGGTGGGCTCGACAGCGGAGACGGTGTAGCGCGCGATGACGCTGTGAAGCGGCGGCGTGCTGACGTAATGCACGTAGAAATGGCCGTTCTGGGCGAAGTTCGGATGGAACGCCAACCCGATCAATCCGGCCTCGTTTCCCACTGAGATCTGACGGCGGAGGTCGAGCAGAGTATCGATGACAGCTTCACCCCCCTCGGGGTTGAAAGAAAGGATCAGCCCGTTGAGGCCGGTCACATAGAGCCGGGGCGTCCCGTCGTCTGCCGACTGGAGCCCTACCGACTGGGCGAAAGAAGGTAGCCCAGGAAAAGCTTCAACCAGTTCGAACTGCGCGGCGGAAGGCCGGACCATCGCGAGGCAGGAAATAACGAGCACCCACGTGTTCATCTGTCGCATTACACCGCACCACTCGTTTTTACAACTTCGGACGCGAAATATAAGCTATTGACATCAGAGATAAAGCCCGCCCACCAGGAATTGATAATCTTGACAAAGATGCGTGCGCGCGGCGGTGTGCTGGCAATAGTCCCTTGTGCACAAGTCCTGCATTGCTTACTATGAATGGTTCCGTGCCCGAAATTCCATGGAGGTGAGCATGCGTTACACGCGATACTGTGCTCTTTTCTGCCTGGCGATGCTGCTCTTTGTGGCCCCAACAGCGGCCCAGGAGGTGTCTCTGTGGACGCGCGTCGGCACCACGCCGGAGAACGTGTGGGCGCTGGCGGCGCAAGAGATCGGCTATGTTTACGCCGCCACGGATGCCGGCGGCTACCGCCTCAGCGCCGAGGGTATCAAGCCCGCCATGCTCGGCACGGGACTGCGCTCGATGGTTCTCGCCCCCGACCTCAACACCATCTACGTCGGCACGGACCAGGGAAAGATCTACCGCATTGAGCCGGGCGGCTCCTGGACGAAGCTCCACGCCGGCCCCGTGGGGTTGCACATCAACGCTTTTGCCTTCAAACCCCTCGGCATCTATTTCGCGGGCACGGCGACGGGCATCTTGCGCACGCGCGACGGCGGCGCCACCTGGCACGCCATCGACACCGGCCTTCCCGACGGCGCGGCCGTGCGGGCCCTCGCGCTGACGCCCTCCGGCGCCCTCCTGGCCGGCACCGACGCCGGCCTCTTCCGCTCCGACGATGACGCCAAAACCTGGACGGAGACCGCCCTGGAAGACCGCGCCCTCCGCACCCTCGCCGCCGCAGGTACTACGCTTTTCGCAGGCACCGACGACGGTCTCTTTCGCTCCGAAGATGCCGGGCGCACCTGGCAGCCGCTCGGGCTTGCCGAGACCCAGGTGAACGCCCTCCTGCTGCGCGGGGCAGGCCACCTCTACGCCGGCACAACACAGGGCGTCTTTCACACCGGGGACGGCGGCCTCACCTGGCAGCCTTTTGCCGATGCTAACCTCGACGGGTCCGTCACCGTGCATACCCTCGCCCTCGACGGGCAAGGGCGCCTGCTCGCCGGCACGGCGCAGGGTGTCATTTTCCGCAGCAACGCCTCCACCGACCCGGGCGGCGCCCCCGAGATCCTGCCAACCGAGTACGCCCTCGGGCAGAACTACCCGAACCCCTTCAACCCGGCCACAACCATTCCTTTCGAGTTGCCTGAGACTGGATTCGTCTCGCTCTCTGTCTTCAACATGCTGGGGCAGGTCGTCGAGACGCTCGTTTCCGGCACCTTCAAGGCGGGCCGCTACGAGGTTGAGTGGCAGCCTGAGGATCTGCCGAGCGGCCTCTACCTCTTCCGCCTGGAAACGGAAGGCTTTGCCCAGACGCGACAGCTCGTGTTGCTGAAGTAGAGACATGGCCTTTATCGAAAGCGTCGCAGAAAACAGGCAGCGTTCAATACGTGCACCCGTCCACACGTTCACACGTCCATACGTATGAACCCTGCCGCACTCCGCGCCTATTTCCCGCATACCGAGCACCTCGTATATCTTAACCACGCCGCCACGAGCCCGTTGAGCCGCCCTGTTGTGGCTGCCATTGCGGCCTATCTTGAAGAGCGGCACCGGACGCCGATAGAGAATTACGAGGCCTTTCTGCCTGTCATTGAGGCGACGCGTGCGCGGCTGGCACGGTTGATCGGCGCCGAGACGGCGCGCGTCGAGTTCGCGCCGAACACCTCGTATGCCCTCAACGTGTTGGCGCAGGGGTTGGACTGGCAGCCGGGCGACCGCATCGCCGTGCCGGGCTGTGAGTTTCCCGCCAACGTCTATCCGTTCCTGAACCTGGAGGCGCGTGGCGTGCAGGTGGATTTTATCCCGCATCGCGACGGCACGTTCACCCAGGCAGACGTCGAACGGACCATCACGCCGCGTACCCGGCTGCTCTCGGTCAGCTCCGTGCAGTTCCTCTCCGGCTTCCGCGCCGACCTCAACACCCTCGGCGCCCTCTGCCGCGAACGCGACGTGCTCTTCTGCGTCGATGCCATCCAGGGGCTGGGCGCCTTGCAACTGGACGTGAAAGAAGCTAGGGTCGACTTCCTCGCCTGTGGCGGCCACAAGTGGCTGATGGCCACCCAGGGCCTCGGATTTCTGTTCGTCGCGGAGCAACTTCAAGCGCGGTTGCGGCCAATGGCCGGCTGGCTGCACGGCCCGGTGGATTGGGATAATTTTTACGACTATAATCTGATGTTTCACGAGGACGCCCAGCGTTTTCGCCTGGGGACGCTCAACAGCATCGGTATCGCCACCCTCCACGCCGCCGTCGGCCTCTACTTCGAGGCCGGACCCGCCTGGTGCGAGGAGCAGG
>JAHEMB010000497.1 GCA_024643915.1 Rhodothermaceae bacterium
ACCTCCGCAAGACCCACCTCAAAGGCGCCAACCTCAGTGAGAGCCGCCTGAGCCGCGCCCGCCTCCGGGGCAGTCGTCTCGAACAGGCCCGTCTCCCCCGCGCCTTCCTCGACGAGGCCGACCTGACCGGCGCCAGCCTCGCCCACGCCGACCTCCAGGCCGCCACCCTCAGCGGTGCCGACCTCAGCGGCGCCGACCTCTCCCACGCCGACCTCCAGGCCGCCCGCTTCAACGGCACCGTCTACGACTACACGTTCCTCACGCACGCCGGCATGGAAGCGGCCCAGGAAGCCGGGGCGGCCTTCTCGCTCCTCTCCGAAGTGGCTTTCCCTGCCGAGACAGAGCCGCGCTACGTCGTCACCTCCCGCCCGAAGCGCAACGGCCACACTACCCCGCGCCTGACGCCTGAAGCCGCCTCCCTGGAAGAAACGGTCATCGTAGAGAAAGTCCCCGCCGTAACGGTCGAACCGGCCCCAGTTTCGCTCATGCAGCGGATCAAAAGCTGGTTTGCCGGCGCCTTCAGGAAGGCATAGCGCTCCGGTGTAAGCCATTTCCCCTCCGGCGTATCTTTGCTGGGGCGGCGCGCGTAGCGAGGACCCGGCGGCGCACGCACTCCTCTGGCCCCTCTTCGATGCGGCGAAAACGACTTTTCATCCTCGGCGGTATACTGGCCCTCCTCGCCCTTGGTCTGTTTTTGCTAGGCCGGCTGGTCGTGCAGCAAATCACCCAGGCGGGCGTTCTGACCTTCACGCCAGCCGGCACCGTCCCACACACCGACGCCGCCTATGCTGATTTCTGGGAGGCGATAGCAGACTTTGACCCGGTTGCCGCCCTTGCGCTGGCTACGTCGCCGGACGAGCAGGCGCTGGCGGTGGCTTTGCGGCACCTCTTCGAGGCCCGGCTGGACAGCGCCGCGTTCCATTTGCAACAGCTTCGAGAGGAGGGTGAAGCGAAGAAGGTGGTGGCGGCTGCAGAACAAGCGCTGGGCCAGGTGCTCCTGTTCGACGCCCGGTGGGAGGCCTTGCTGCAACTAGCCGACGACGCACCTGCTCTGTTGCAAGGCGGCCCGCTGACTGAGGGCGACCTGCTTTTTGCCCGGGCCATGCAAACGCAACCGCCCGAGCGCTATAGTTTCCCGGCTCCCTCCGTCACGCTTTCTTCCGGTCGCATCCTCAGCGGCAGCCCCCGGCTGCCCATCGTCATCAACGGCTGCGAGCGGCAGTTCGTCGTCGATACGGGGGCAGGGGTGACGGCCATCTCGTCGGAGGTGGCCGAGGCGTGCGGCATCGCGCCCCTCGGCGAGACCACCGGCGAAGTCGGCACCTCGACGTCCACGACCATTCCTTTCCGCCCCGCCCGCATCGACCGGTTGGAACTGGGCGGCCTCGTCATCGAGAACCACCCGGCGGCCATCTTGGAAGCGGAAGACCTGGAGTTCGGTGTGGCTGGCCTCGCGATTATCAAGATCGACGGGATCATCGGCTGGCCCGTCTTTCGCGAGGTCAGTTTTGAAATTGACGACACGAAGGGGGAAACCACCCTGCGCCCGGCCAAACGCGATGCCACAGGCGGCGAGCGCAACTTTTTCTGGCTGGGATACCCGGTCGTCACGCTCCGCAGCGCTACCGGAAAGCGGTTGAACTTCGGCCTGGACACCGGCGCGGCGAGCACGAGCATCAAGGATCGTTTTCTGGAGAAAATGCCGGGCAACCCCGTCGAAACGAAGGGCGGCTTTTCCATTGGCGCGGGCGGCGGCGAGCGCGTCTCCCGCCGCCGTATCCGCGACGTGACGCTCTACCTGGACGACTACGCGCTGCATTTCGACGACCTCTCCACCTCCGACGGTGTCAAGAGTGCCGTGCTGTGGCGCCCCGACGGCCAGCTCGGCGCCAGCGCCGCCCGTGACGCCACCCTCACCCTCGACTGGCTCAACGGCCGCTACGACCTGGCGCGCTGATCCCCCGGACCCGCTGCGCGACCCAGCAGCCGTGGCTAAACCCCCGCCTCCACCTCCGCCACCGCTTCATGCACCTTCGTACCGAAAGTGCGGATGCCGAAGGAGAGGACCGCCACGCCGAGGAGCAGGGCGACCCACCAGGGCAGCCCGAAGCCCGTCGGCACCGTGCCCAGCAGGAGGGCCACCAGCCCCACGCCGAGCGCGTAGGGAAGCTGCGTACGGACGTGGTCGATGTGGTCGCAGCCCGAAGCCATGGAGGAGAGGATGGTGGTGTCCGAGATGGGCGAGCAGTGGTCGCCCCAGACGGCGCCGGCCAGGACGCACGAGACGGTAGAGTAGATGATGTAATAATGGGCCGGGTCGGCGGCGCCGTTGGCCTGCAAGACGGCCCACGCGAGCGGCACCACGAGCGGCAGCAAAATGCCCATTGTCCCCCAACTCGATCCGGTGGCAAAAGCCGTGGCGGCGGCGAGGATGAAGACGAGCCCCGGCACCAGCCCCGGCGGGATGGCCTCGCCCAGGACGGACACGAGGAAATCCGCCGTGTGCAGCACCTCGGTGATGTTCGACAGGGACCAGGCCAAGACGAGGATAATCATGGCGAAGAGCATTGCCTTGAGGCCGGCGTACCAGGCCTCCACTGTCTCGTCGAGCGTGAGGATGCGCTGTCCGATGGAGAGCGCGACGGCCGTCAGCACGCCCAGGAGCGAGGCCCACATGAGCGACTTGTACGAATCGGCGCTGCCGACGATGTCGCGCAGGGAATCCCCTTCGCCCGTCGCGTAAAGCCCCGCGAGGACGCCCACCACGAGGACGAGAATCGGGATGACGGCGTTGAGGGCGCGCTGCGGCTTGCCCGGCTTCGGCGCCACCTCGCGCCCCTCGGCAGCCTCCTCGTCGATCCGCGCGTCGGGCGAGAGCACCTGGCCCGTGGTCCGGGCGCGCACCTCGGCGCGCAGCATCGGCCCGAAATCACGCTGCGAGTTAGCTATGGCGAAGACGAAGAAAATAGCCAGGAGCGGGTAGAAACTGTAGAGGATGGAGTTGAGGAAAATGAAATAGGCCGACTCGTTGAAATCCGGGATCTGCGACACCGCCTCGCCGATGAGGCCCACCTCGTAGCCGATCCAGGTGGTGACGAAGGCCAGGCACGCCACGGGCGCGGCGGTCGAATCGACGATGTAGGCGAGCTTCTCGCGCGAGATGCGCAGCCGGTCCGTCACGGGCCGCATCGTGTTGCCGACGACGAGCGTGTTGGCGTAATCGTCGAAGAAGATGGCGAGGCCAAGCGTGCCCGTGGCAAGCTGCCCCTTCCGTGCCGTGGACGCCCACCCGATGATCTTGTTGACGATGCCCTGCGTCCCCCCGTTTTTCGAGATGATGCCCACCATCCCCCCGATCATGAGGGAAAAGAGGATGATGGCGGCGTGGTCGGCGTCGGCCAGGGCGCCGAGGACGTACACCTGAAACGTGGCGAGGAGGCCCTGCCAGAGGCCGAGGAACGAGAAGCCCGCCGCCACCCACGCGCCCACCCAGATCCCCAGGAAAAGCGCCGGAATGACGCGCTTAAAGGCGAGGGCCACGGCAATGGCGAGGAGGGGCGGCAGGATCGACACCCACCCGGGGATGGCCCGCGTCTCGGCCCGCCCAACGACCTGCCCACTACGCAGCAGCTCTATCACCACCGCGCCGGTCTCCGCCGCCTCAATCTCGCTGACGACCAGGGCGCCCTGCTCCGCGTCGTAGCGCGTCACATACGTCGCCCCGCCCACGCGCACCGCGAACGCCTCCGCGGCCTGCTCCGTCGCCTCGCTCCCCCGCACCGTCACCGCAAACGGCTCTCCCCGCAGCACCAGGCCGGGCGCTTCTATCGTGGCCTCCTGCGCTGTGGCAGGACCGGTGAAGGTGAGCAATAAGACGAGGAAGAGCAGCTTACGCAT
>JAHEMB010000016.1 GCA_024643915.1 Rhodothermaceae bacterium
GCCAAGACGGTGCTAAAAATAGACGGGTTGAGTGTCCGGGAAGTAGAAACGAACGCGTGGCACGGTAGGATCGTACGTGATGCCGACGAAGAGCGTGTCCTGCACGCTGAAGGTCGTGTCGTTCGTGAAAACGCCGTCGACGAAGACGGCCAGACGGTGCTGCCCTTCCAGGATGTCCGCCGGGACGATCTTCGCCAGTCCGAGGAGTGGATCGCTGGAGACAACGCCCTCAAAGACGGCCCGGCCGTCGAGCACCAACTGAACGGTATCGTCCTCGAACATCTCCCACAAGTGGATCTCGAAAAGGTCGGCCGGCTCCTTCAACGGGTCGGTCGAATCGCACGCTGCCAGCGTGCCGAGCAAAAGCAGGGGGAGGAAGACAAAGCGGGGCATGGCTGGAGAAGAATGGATCGGGGGCCAGCCCTCCTGCTACACCCGGAAAGAAGCGGGTGCGTAATGGATCTCCGGGCGGCTCTGCTCCGTATCTTTTCCCCAACCCGTTTCATCTTTCCTTCACGCCATGCTCCAGATCAGCAGTCGTCTTCAGCAGTGGGCCGAGGCGCGGCGCCTCCGGCGGATCACCCTCGACGGCGCGCGCCTGCGCGTGACGCGTGGCGCCGATTACCTCGACGAGGTGCATCCCGGCTGGCACCGCCTCGTCAATGCCGCAACGCTTGAACTGAGCAGCGGCCCGGCTTGTGTGCTCGGTCAGCTCCACGGCGACTTCCGGCAGGGCCTCTCGCGGTCGTTCCTGATCCACCTGGGCAGCGCGCCGCGCCTCAATCTTTCGCCCGTGGCCTACGGTTTTCTGTGCGAGCAAGGTGTGGGCGAGGCGGTGCAGGCTCAGGACTACGACCTGCTGAACCAGGCCTGGCGCGAGGCCATCCTCCAACGGCAGGACGAGGCGGACGACGGGGAAACGTGGTTGGCCGCTGTATTGCCGAAGGAGGAGACGTGGGAAGCTGTGCCGGTATGACGAGAAGCAGGCGGCAAACAGCAGAGGAGACAGCCCCATGTACCGCACCCGCATTGGCCACGCCCACCTGAAAGTGCGCGATCTGGACCGGGCCGTGGCGTTCTACCAGCGTTTCCTGAACCTGACCGTAACCGAGCATGTGGCGAGCCGTTACGCTTTCCTCACCGGGGGCGAGGCGCACCACGAGATCGCCCTGCAAGAGATCGGGCCGGACGCTGAGCCGCCGCCGCCTACGAGCGTGGGCCTCTACCACGTCGCCTTCGAGGTGCCGGACCGGGCCTCCCTGGCGCGTGCGTACCGTGCGCTGATGCGGGCGGGCGTGGTGGCCTCGCCCGTCGATCACCGCATCGCCTGGGCCCTCTACTTCCGTGACCCGGACGGCAACGGCCTCGAACTCTACTGCGATACCCGCGCCGACCCGGACGGCACCGACCTGTGGCATGGCCGCAGCCGCCCGCTTTCCGAGGAGAAGCTGCTGAGCGTGCTCGAAGAGACGGCGGCCTGACGTACTGATTGCGTGTGGCCGTCTGGAGGGATGTTCGAAGGGACGAAGGGACGAGGATGCAATAACGAAATCCTCCGCACGTTCAAATGTTCATGCGTCCATACGTTGGAAGCTTTCGTATTTTCTACGCATGAACGAACGAGACAAAGAGCAGATTGTGGCGCGGCTGGCGCGGCGCGTGCAGGCCGGTAGCAACGGCAACGGGCGCGTCAGCCCCACCGTGCAGTCTGCCATGAACCGCCTCGTCGAGGCCGGGGCCTGCCGGTTCGGCGTGCGCGTGGACCGGCCCGACACCGGCTTCTCGGCCTGCGACTTGGCCCCGCCTCTGGCCCGCCTGATCGACCACACGGCGCTCAAGCCCGAGACGACCGAGGCGCAGATCCGTGAGCTCTGTGCGGAAGCCCGCCGCTACTGCTTCGCCTCGGTCTGCATCAACCCGTGCTACGTGCCGCTCGCCGCCGAGGAGCTGGGCGGCACGCCCATCGCCGTCTGCACCGTCATCGGCTTTCCCCTCGGGGCCACCCAGACGCCCGTTAAGGCCAGCGAGGCCGAACTGGCCGTGCGCGACGGCGCGGCTGAGGTGGACATGGTGCTCAACGTGGGGATGCTCAAGAGTGGGCGCTACGAGTACGTCGAGAAGGACATCCGCGCGGTGGTAGAGGCGGCCCGCCCCATGCGCCGCGCCAGCAGCAGTGCCCGCCGCGCCCTCGTCAAGGTCATCCTCGAAACGGCCCTCCTGACCGACGAGGAAAAGGTCATCGCCTGCGTCCTCGCCCAGAATGCCGGCGCCGACTTCGTCAAAACCTCCACGGGCTTCTCCAAAGCCGGTGCCACCCCTGGCGACGTGGCCCTGATGCGGCGCGTGGTGGGCGAACGGATGGGCGTGAAAGCCTCCGGCGGCGTCCGCTCGCTCGAAGACGCCGAGCAGATGATCGCGCACGGCGCCACGCGGCTGGGCGCCAGCGCCTCCGTCGCCATCATCAAGGGCCTCAAAGCGGAAACCGATTACTGATTGCGGATCTCGGATTGCGAATTTGGCTATGGAAAAGAAGATGAAGCGTACCCTCCCCTTTGGATTCATCCTGCTGCTGTTTTTCCTCACGGCCTGCTCGGGCTCGCGGGAAGCCGCGCAGCCGCCGGCAGAGCCGCCCAGGGACCTGCCGCAGCCTGCTACCGTCAATCTCGCCGACTACGAGGACTTCGACGCGGAGGCGTACCCTGACGAGGCGCCCGTAGAGGAGGTGGTGGTGGAGCACGACGTGCCGGAAGCCCTCATGGGCGGCAAGGTCACCGCCAGCAGCGGTGGCTCGCGCACCGTGCAGGGCTTCCGCATCCAGGTGTTCCTGACGCAGGACAAAGCCGCCGCCAACGCCAAGGAGCAGCAGGTGCTCGATTGGTGGCAATCCCTCTCTGCCTCCGAGCGCCCCCGCGATCTCTTCCCGCGCGGCCCGGCGGTCTACGTCGTCTACCGGCAGCCCTACTACCGCGTCCGCATGGGCGACTTCGTCGAGCGGTCCGACGCCCAGCGCGCGCTCCGGCTCATCCAGGATCAATTCCCCAACGCCTCCATCGCCCCAGACCGCGTCACCGTGACAAGGTGAGTCGGAGAAACGGAGAGTCGAAGACACGAGCGCGTAGTGCAACTGACGAAAGTAAACGGGGAGGGGAAGGGGTGGAATTCAAATAATCGCCGACTCCCCGACTCCCCGGCTCCCCGACGCTCACCGGAGCGCTTCTTCCAGCGTCGTCGAGGCGTCGGTGCGTTCATCGCGGTACTTGACGATGACGGGCGTGTAGAGCGAGAGGCCGACCTGCCGCCCGAACTCGGTATCGACCGACCTCGCGCCCGGCACCACGACGGCGTTTTCCGGCACTTCGAGTGAGCCGCTTTCGGAGCGGGAGAGGATGCGGTCGTGCACGAGGTCGTAGAGACGGGTGGCGCCGGTGAGGATGACGCCGGAGGCTAGCACCGCCCCGCGCCGCACCAAGCACCCCTCGTAGATCCCGCAATTCCCTCCCACAAACACGTCGTCCTCGATGATCACGGGCAGGGCGCCTACGGGCTCCAGCACGCCGCCGAGTTGGGCCGCCGCCGAGAGGTGGACGCGCTTGCCCACCTGCGCGCAGCTCCCCACCAGGGCGTGCGAGTCGATGAGTGCGCCTTCGTCCACGTACGCGCCCACGTTGACGTACATCGGCGGCATGCATACCACGCCGGGCGCTACGTACGCGCCGGTGCGGATAGACGAGCCCCCCGGCACTACGCGCACATTGTCGGCCTGGGTAAGCGGCTTGAGCGGGTAGGTGTGCTTGTCGAAGAACGGGAAGCGGCCGGAGGTGAAGTCGGTGAGCCGTCCGAGGCGGAAGCCGAGAAGGATGCCTTGCTTGACCCAGGTGTTAGCCTGCCAGGAGCCGTCGTCCTGCCGTGTGGCAGCACGCAGGGTGCCCGCGTTGAGGGCGTCGATGAGATCCGCGAAGGTGCGCGCCGCCGCGTCAGGGTCGGATACGTCGCCGGACGCCGCGAGGGCTTCGATACGGCTGCGGAGGTCTGCGGACATGCAGTCGTCGTCGAGGAGCAGATAAGGAAGGGGGTTAGTGCACGACGCCCGTGAGCGAGTGGGGCAACAGGTCGGTCGCGAGGGCCAGCATCAGCGCCAACGCGATGAAGCTCAGGATGACGAGGAGCACCTCGATAGGCAGGCGCCGGTCATTTTCGCTCTCAGGGCCAACAAGTTGGCGCCGGCTCATCGGAGCCAGCACATCGCGCCAGTGTTCACGCCACAACATGGGTTCCTCCGCCTTCGTTGGGCAGCTAGCGGGGTGGAGGGGGGCAAGCATCGGATCTATCTGAAGACAAGGTTCGTGCCGGGATGGTCGAGGGGCCTCGCGCGGTGTCTCGGAGACGCTGAAGGGTTGACTGCCTCCCCCCTTCTACGAGCCGATCCCAGCGTGGTTACCTATCGACGGCGAGCATGCTGCGTCTGTAAGGTAAGCATTTGTAATGACGCATGATAGGGGAGCGAGGAAGCAGGGCACAATGGTTACATGCCACTGCGAGGCGTTTCATCTTTGAAGCGTCCGTATGCTAGGGTAACACCAACCCCAATCTCCTCAATCGGTGGTCTGAAACCGCGTCAGAGGCGGATAAAATCCTTGACGCCGGGGAGGGCGCGCAGGGCTGCCGCCTCGTCGTCGGTGGGGCGCTGCGGGCGGTCGCGGTCGCAGGCGACGAGGCAGAGGAAGCCGAGCGGGGCATTGTCGTCAGCGCGGAACTGATGCCAGGTCATCGGGGGGACGTGGACGAGGTCGAAGGGCGCGAGGTCGTGGAGTGTCTCGCCGACGAGGGCGCGGCCGCGCCCGCGCAGAATGAGGACGGCGTGGACGTGCTGGTGCCGCTCGAACGTCGAATGGCCGCCCTCGCCGATCTCGAAGTAGCGGAGCTGGGTAGGCAGCGACTCGTCTTCGCCGAAGAGCACCTGCCGCGTGATGTCCTGGAAATGCGTGCCGACGGGCTTGTACTCCTTCAGCGGCACGTCCTCCCAACGGAAGCCCTCCGCCGTCTCCCGAAAGCGGCGCACGGGAGGCATGGTTTGCACCGTGTCCTGATTCTGTCCGTCGTGCTTTTCGGAGGCCATCCTCGGAATGCGGAATTTACGGCTGTCTAAATGAAGGGAAGCGTCTCTTACGGTCTCCCGCTATCTTCCCTCTGCGATCATCCATCTTCCATCGGCTATCACGTACTCAATGTCAGCGCAGCGCGTTCGACGCTTTCGATAAATTCACGGGTACGTTCGCGGAGGGCGGGGCCGGCG
Organism: Rhodothermaceae bacterium; assembly: GCA_024643915.1. Classification (GTDB taxonomy): domain Bacteria; phylum Bacteroidota; class Rhodothermia; order Rhodothermales; family JAHEMB01; genus JAHEMB01. The sequence goes on from JAHEMB010000016.1 coordinate 5,294, forward strand.
CTGAGAAGGCTGCCGCCGATGAGCAGCATCACGTCGAGGCCGAAAAAGGTGACGAGTTCGGTGGCGCGCTCGGTCTGCATGCCGCCCGCCGGGACGGGTAGCGCCGGGCGGTACGGCCCCCAGGGTTGCCGTAGCGTCTCGGCGATCTGCCCGCACGTTTCCTGAGGAAAGCTGAAGCGCCCGCCGTAGTTGGCAAAGATGACGGCATCGGCGCCGTAGAGGCGGAGGAGCTTGCCGTAGAGCGTGGCCTCGGCGATGCGGGTGCTGCCGGCGAAGCTGGGATGCGCCAGCACCGGCACCTCAAGCCGCTCGTGGACCAACTCGTAGAAGAACGGCAGGCCCAGCAGCATCGGCGCGAGCATCACAGCGCCCACGCCCTGCGCCTGGGCGAAGTCGAGCTGGCGGCGGACCTGATCGGGGGTGCCGGAGAGATTGGGGACGTAGACGGTGCGCCGGCCCGTGCGCTCGGCCGCCTCGTCGACGGCCCGCAGGCAGGCCCGCACGCGATCCTCGAACGGGCAGAACGGATGGTCGGCCAGGTAGTGGTCGTCCTTCACCAGGTCGATGCCGCCCTCGGCCACGGTGCGGCAGAGCGCCGCCACCTCTTCGAGGCGCAGTCCCACGGGCTTGAGCGCTGTCGCCGTCAGGGGCCGGTGCTGCACGTCCGTCGCCGCGCGCAACCCCTCGAGGCCGAATTTCGGCCCGCTGAATAGGCCCTGCATCTGCTCCGGCAGGACGAAATTCTCCAGGCGCACGTTGGCGTGCATCGACGAGTTGCCGAAGAGAACGTTGAGGAACTGGGCCGCGTCGACCGAGGCGGTGACGGTGGGGAGCGAGAGCGTCACGCGCAGGCCACGCCCGTCTTCGAGGGGCGCCATCTCGCGGATACTGCCCATCATGTGCGCACGCACAAATTCGTGCCGCAGGGCCACGTCGCGCGGCGTCTCCACCGTCTGCTCCAGCAGCACTGCCTCGGCCCGCGCCGCCGCCTCTTCCGGCGCCCCGTCGATGTGATAGGTGACTTGTAAAAAACTCATTTGCGAAGAACAATGCGCAACAGGGACGGTGACAGGCTCGGGCCTGCGCTTCTCCCAAAATACCGCTTTCCCGCCGCCGATAATGTGAAAGGAAAGCGAGGGAAGGGACTCGAGGACACGAGCGCATAGCGCGACTGACGCAAATAAACGAAGTGCCGAAGAACCGAGACGTGCTTTTCTGATGACCGTTTATCGATTCGACGATTCCTTTTATACCCTCAACCCAACGCGCCCAGGGATTGATCTGGAAAATCTTCTTAATCTGAAGAACCCCTCATGGACGACGCCGGAAGCTGGAGCGGGCTGCACGACCTGGGCCTGATTTACCTCGCCCTGATGCACGGCGCCGATGCCGAGATCGACCCTGCCGAGAAGGAGGCGATGGTGCAAAAGCTCCAGGGCTGGCAGCCGGAGACGCCCAGCGCGCGCCTCCAGCGCATCATCAACGACGTGGTGCTGGCGTACGTCAGCGCCTCGGGCGAAGACCTGCTGGAGACCTCCATCGCTTCCCTCCGCGAGACGATGAAGAAGCCGCAACGCATCGCCGTGCTCAACGATCTAGCCGACATCGCCTACGCCGACGGACTCGTGGCACCCGGCGAGGTGGACTTCATCCAGCAGCTCGCCCGGGAGTGGAACGTAGAGGACGAGGTGCGGCAGGGGTAGAGCCTTCAGGTGTATGAAGTGGCAGTCCCGAGTCTTTTTATCGCGATGTGGACGACGAAGCTCATTCAGAAGCTTTCGCCTGAATCGAAGAATCGAGGAGGCGAAGAATCTAAGAGGGGCCTCCTGACAGCTACTCTTCGAGTCATCGATTCTTAGGTTCGTCGATTCCTTTCGTTATCGTCCTCCCTGATTCTCTCGAAGATAACAGCAGCCAGCCGCCCAGCAGCAGGGCCAGGCCGAGGGCGAGGTGGCTGAGCCAGTCACCGTGGCGGCTGTAGAAGGTGGCGCCGGTGTGGAGGGGGAGGTCGGCAAGGCGCGCTTCTTCTTTCATCCAGCCGATCTCGAACGCTGTCGCGCCGTCGGGCAGGATGAGCGCCGTGGTGCCGGTGACGGTGACGAAGGCCATGGCCCGCCGTGCTTCCACCGCCCGCAACCGGGTGAAGGCGAGGTGCTGCCGGTAGCCGAGGGAGCGCCCCCACCAGCCATCCTGCGCCAGCGTCACCAGGAAGTCCGCGCCCTGCCCCACGTAGCGCCGTGCATAATCGCCGAAGGCGCTCTCGAAGCAGATCAGCACGCCGAAGGCCGCCCCGTCTATCTGTAGGACTGTCTGCCTCGGCCCCGGCCGGTAGCCCGCCACGCCGCCCGCAGGCACGGCAAGCGCCTCCAGCCACGCCGCCCGCTCCACGAACGGCACCCGCTCCGCGAACGGCACCAGACGCCGCTTGTCGTACCGCGTGAGGGGATCGCCGGGCCGGAACAGCAGGGCTGTGTTGAAGAAGTTCGCCCGCGATGCATCCTCCGCCCGCGTGATAGCGCCGGTGAGGAGCGCCGCGCCGCGCCGGTCCGCCCACGCTTGCAACGTGCCGTAAAGGGCGACTTGCTCCACCGAATCCAGAACGGGCAATGCCGTCTCCGGCCACAGGACGAGGGCCGGTGTTCGCGGCGCCGCTTCGAGCAGCGAATCCGAGAGGTGTAGCAACCGCCCCACCCGCGCGGTGTCGTGCACGTCGGCCCAGGCAGCGGCCTCCACCGTCGGCTGCACGAAAGCCAGCGGCAGCGTCCACTCCGACGGGGGCAGGTGCGTTCGCCGCCACACCCCGTAGGCCAGCGGCAGCGCAATCAGCGCGATCAAAAGCACGGTGCTGCGCCCTCGCCCTGGCCTCTCGGCGAGCAGCAGAAAAAACAAAATGTTGAGGAGCAGCACCCAGAGCGACAGCCCCGGCACGCCCGTGTACTCGGCGAACTGGTTGAAAGCGAGCGCTTCAGCCTGGGTGTGACCGAGGAGGGGCCAGGGGAACGCCATCGGTCCCCGGCTCAATCCCCACTCCATCACCAGATAAAAGGCGACGAGAGCCAGCAGTCCCGGTCGCAAGCCCCGCCGCCGCCGCACCGCCGCCGCCGCTGCCCACGGCAGCGCCATTAGGAGCGGCAGGAACAGCACGCCGCCGAGGGAGAGGAGCGCCGTGCGTGGAAGGACGTGCAGGAGCGGCCAGTGAAACGCCACCGCAAACGTCACCAGGAACGCAGTGTAGGCTTCGAGGAGAAACAGCCTCCCCGACCGCGCTTGCCGCCAGCGCATCAAGAGGGGCGCCAGGGCGATCCACGCGAGGAAAGGAAACGGGAACGGGGGGAAGCTCAGCCCGAGTGCCGCCCCGCTTATAAGCAGCAGCCCCGCCGTCTTCCAGCGGCTCTCTTTCTCAGCGCGAAGAGTGAGCATCGGTGCGGTCCCAGGCATCAGGCCCTTTCCCCTGACGTCGCAGAAAGCAGCGCCGGGAGATCGCGCAACAGCAGGACGTAGGCGGCGACGATTTCCGTCAGTTCGGGGGCGGAACGACGGCGGGCCGCCCAGAGCAGGCGGGCCAGCGGTTCCACCGTCAGCGTGGCCGCCGCGTGCGCCGCGCCGCCGAGTGGGCCGAAATGCTTGAAGCCGTAATGGAGGCGGCTGCGGAGGAAGTAGAAGAGTCTGCACGCCCGCACCTGATCCGTCGTGCCCGCCCCTTTGTGGTAGGCCTGCGCCTCGGCCAGGTAGACGGTAGGCCGACCCACCCGCCGCGCCCGCCGCGCGTAATCGACCTCCTCGAAATAGACAAAGAAGCGCTCGTCGAAGCCGCCAAGGGCTTCGAAAAGCGAGCGGGGCGTGAGGAAAAAAGCGCCCATCACCTGGTCCACTACGCGCGTCTCGCCGTGATCCCATTCCGTCATAAAGTGAGGAGGAAAGCGGTGTGGCGCCAGACGGTCCAGGCCGAGGGTGGCGGCGAGGAGGCCGCTCGGGGTCGGGAAGCGGGCGCAGCTTCGTTGGACACGGCCTCCCTCGTCGAGGAGTTGCACACCCAGCACGCCAGGCTGCTCTTTCTCCATGAAAGCCACAGCGCGGGCCAGGGTATCGTCGAGGAGGCGCACATCCGGGTTCAGAAAGAGCAGCAAGTCGGCGCGGCTACCAGCGGCGCCCTGGTTGCAGGCTGCGGCGAAGCCTCGGTTCATGTTGTTACGGAGGATAATCAGCGGCAGCGGCAGGTCTTTAAGGCCGTCGAGTGAGCCGTCGGTCGAGGCATTGTCCACCACCACCACACGCTGCAGCTGGAACTCATTGCGGTGAGCTGCCACGATGGAAGCGAGGGCGTCCCACAGCAGCACCCCTGCGTTCCAGTTTACGAGGATGATATCGAGCGTGCGCATGCAGGTTCGGCAGGGGGAAGAAGGCGAATCCGGTAAAAGTAGAGAAGCAACAGGGCGCCGTACTGGAGCCAGAGAGAGAGCAAGCTGAAGTAATGATCCTGATAGAACTGAAGCACGAGGGGGTAGAGCGCGAGGGCATAGACGAGCATGAAGAAGAGGTGGCCCCGGATGGCTTTCTTGTAAATGAAGCCGTGCACGTAGCCGAGGAACAATGGGGCAAGGAAAACGCCCCAGAGGCCGAAGTCGGCATAAAAAGGCTGGAACATCGTGTAGACGTTCGTCGGGAAAGGCACGTACTCGTAGGGCTGGATCATGGGCGCCACCGTCACGTCCGCGCCGAGATTGGACAACACTGCGTAGAACATGCGGAAGGTATGGCTCCCCCCCTCTCCTGTTGGCGCGGCGTGCAGGTAGAGGTCGAAGGCCGGCAACGACCCGGCAACGTAGACGAGAAACAGCTCGTAGAGGCTGTCAAAGACCTCTACCAGATCGCCGCCCTCAGGGTCCGCCAGGCGCAGCGCAAGGCCGATGGCGGCGAACAAGGCCAGGATGACCGAACCAAAGGTTAAGACCACTTTCGCCACCGACACACGCCGGGTGATGACGAGCACGCCTGCCACCGACATGAGCAGCATGATGATCGGGGTTCTGCCGGTCAGGCCGAGGGCGTAGATCAGCGCGAGCACGAGCGAGATCGCATAGCGAAGCGGGTGCGCCCGGTACGTGGCAAAGAGCGTTTGTGTCAACGCCGAGACGTAGCTGATGGGCAACAGGTAGGCTGTCAGGCCGAATGCATCCCCGACGCGTGCATCGTCGGCGGTGATGACAGCAAAACGCATGTTCATGTAGAAATTATCATAAGGCCCCCCTTCCAGGCCCATTTCGCGGACAATGAGCAAGAAAGGAGGCAACCCCAGGAGAGAGAGCCAGAAGAGCAGATTGGCATACCATTGCTTTCCGGTGAAAGGAATCTCCGGCAAAGGGATCTTCGGAAGGGCCGCCTTGCGTGTGGCGAGGTAAGATCCGAGACTGAAAAACACGAGGCCGGCGACCACGACGAGATAGAAGAGAGGCGAGAGCGCAATCATCTCCGCCCGGTTGAGCGTGTAGAGCAGCACGACCGTCGTCCAGGACGCCGCCTGAATGACGGGAGGATAGAGCGCATCCCGGTAACGCAGGTAGTTACCCAGGATGATGAGCCCCATCACCAGAAACATGATCAGTTGCCCCAGCCCCATCGCCGATATTTGCTCGTATGGTTCAGGAGAAACGCTCTTTCATCCGCGGTCAGGTAGATTTTCCATCCAAAAACACCATAGCCGGCCAGGGAGAGCGCGACGAGGGCCGCACGTAGCCCGAGTGCAGCCGGCGCCATCAGCAACAACAGGAGGGCCACGGCCAGCGCCACGCCGCTCAAGGTACGCCGCATCTCCGCGCTGCCCATCGGCAGAAGCCGCTGCCCCGCCAGGAACAACAGCGCCAGGTCCAGCGCTACGCGGAGCAGCCACGCCAGCGCCGCGCCCGCCAGGCCGTAGGCGTGCAGCAGCCCCCACAGCGCCACCACGTAAAACGGCAACTCGATAAGGTGGAGGCGGGCCGTCAGGTCGGCCCGCCCCAGGCCCTGCACGAGGGCAAAGGGGAGGCTGGCTACGGCATTCAGCAACACGCCGATGGCCAGCAGTTGCATGGGCCGGAAGCCATTTTCGGCAAAGGCCTCACCTACCCACAGCAGCAGCCCGGGCCGGGCGAAGGCCACCACGAGCAAAGCCGGCGGAAAGAGGGCGAGCGTGACGAACTTGATCCCGCTCCGGTAGAGCCGCGCCACACGGGGCCGATCTCGCCCCCGCCAGAAACCGAAGGCCGGGAAAAGGACCGCTGCCAGGGCCGAAGGAATGATGAGCAGCTTGGTGACGACCTCCCACGGCGTAGCATAGTAGGCCACCGCCGTGGCCGATACCAGGGCGCCGATCAGAAAGCGATCCATGTAGACCATGAGGGGGCTCACCACGTTCGACACGGTCATCCATCCCCCGAAGCGCAGCAGCAGGCGGACAAGGCCCGGCTCGAAGGCCAGCGGGGCGCGCAAGCCGGGCTCGAAGCGCAGGCAGAACCAGGCGTGTGCCCCCCAGGCGGCGGCGCGTCCCAACAGCAACACCAGCACGACGGGGTACAGGGTGCGGGAAAACGGCAGCACCAACAGGGGCCCGGCGAAGGTGAAGACGCCCATCAGGAGGCGCAGCGCGCTGATGATGCCGAAGCGCTGCCGGGCTTCGAGGATGCCGCGCAGGCTGGCCGTGCTGATGACGATGGGTACGGCGGCGGCAAGCAGCAGGAAGGCGTGCAGGCTGTCCTCCTGGATGGCCGGCGGCATCGTCACCACGTCGCGCACGATCCAGGGCGCCAGCAGCGCCGTCACCGCGCCGCCGGCCAGACCCAGGCCGAGGGTGAGCAGGAGGGCGGTCCAAAGCAGCGCCGGGATCTCCTCAGCCTTGTCCGCGCCAAGCTTCTCGGAGAGGAGCTGCGTCACGGCCCGCCCAATCCCGAGGTCGAACAGGCTGAAATAGCCCAGCACCACCCAGGCAATCGTTAGCATCCCGAACCGTTCAGCGCCGAGCCCGTCGATGAGGAGGGGAATCGCGACGACGGCCACGAGGAGGGGGGCGCCCTGCCCCAGCACATTCAGCACGGTGTTACGCGCCAACTGCCCGCCTCCGGCGGCTTCGGAAGGCGGTGCGCCGTCGTCGGTGGAGGGGAGGGGGAGCGCAGGCATCAGCTGAAGAAGGGAAAAGCAGGGCAGGCAACAAAAGCCCGGTGCAGCAGCGGGCGTTCGCCGCCCTCCTGTTCTTCCTGGTCAGGAAGAAACGGGCGTCTGGGGGGCTACTGCGCTGGTGCGGTCGGTCGTCCGGTCGGCATGGCGTAGGCTCTGGCGCAGGCGGACGAAGTCGGGGCGGAGCAGGAGGTAGGCTGCCCCCACAATCAGTCCCAGCAACAGGGCCAGCACGAGCGTTAGTTTCGTTTGGGGGAAGCTCTTGCGCAACGGCACCTGGACCGGTTCCAGCACCTGGAAGACGGGTGTTTGCTCCTGCACTTTCAGGCGGGCCTCTTCGAGCGTTTTGCCGAGGGTGCTGTACATGCTGAAGGCCAGGTCGAACTCCGCCTGCAAGCGCTGTTCCTCAGTGCGCGCCTGGTTCTGGACGATGTTGCGGTTGCGGTCCCGGAAGCGGGCCAGGGCCTCCAGGGCGCCGTTGAAGCGTTCCTGCGACTCGGCGTGGCGGCCTTCCAGGAATTCGAGGTCCGTCGTCAGCTTTTTCAGGCGATAGTCGGTGATGTACCGCGTCAGCTTCTCCACGGCGAACTCGGCCGTCTGCGCCGCCACCAGTGCGTCTGGCATCTCGACGGTCACCGTCAGCACGTCGGTCTTCTTATCGAGTTCGCCATCGAGCCGGTCATCCAGCGACTCCGCAATCTTCAACTGGCGCCGACTCAGGTGCACAATCTCTTCACCCAGGGCCACGGTATAGACCGGCTCGCCCCCAAACAAATCGCGCACAAAGAGCATGGCGTCGCCAGCGGCGTCTGCGAGGGCGGCCCAGAGCGAAAACGGCAGGTGCTCGTCCATGTAAACGTAGAGCGTGACGGTCTCGCCAAGAGAAGGAACGAAGATCTCCTGGTCGAGGAGGGCGAGCTTGACGGGCATGCTCTTGAGGATATCTGGATAGATTTCCACAGGGAGCGCGCCGCCTTTCTGATCGAGTACATCCTCGCCGCCGACGCCGAGCAGGCTGCCGAACTCTTTCAGCAGGCCCTTGCCCGCGCCCAACGCCGACTCGTCCATCTTCTCGGGGAGCAGGCTGGCCTCGCTCTCATACTCGCGGCGGCTGCCCAGGATGAAAAGGATCCCCAGAACGAAGAATACCAGGGCAAAGCGCACCAGCAGGCGACGCCCGACCCAGAGGTGCTGCAAAGCTGCGTAGAGGCGGATGTCCTGTACCTCAGTCCGCATTCCCGGCAGTGGGGTTGCGGACCCGTCGCCGTCGGGGCCGAGGTCGTCGTCGTAGCTATAGTGCGTACGCTCGTCCACGCGCGTTGCCTTTTTCTGATTAAAGGGGCCTTTGACAGGCACGGTTCACCTGGAGACCACAGGATCGCCCAGGGCCGGCCAAACAGGCTAATTTCGAAGCTGTACGATGGTGGTCGAAACGATGGCGGCGACGGAGACGAGGCTCGACAGCAACAGGATCCGCTCCTGTGAGGAAAGCCCCTGCCGTTGCGGCTTCGTTGGGATGATGATGTTGGCGCCTGGCTCGACCTCCGGGTAATCCCGGAAGAAAAGCAAGCGCCGCCGCACCCTGTCCACCGAGCCGTTGGCGTACACCACGTAGGTCTTCCCGAAGTCCGCCTGATCGGTGACGCCGCCCGCCCGCGTGACGTAGTCTTTCAGGCCGAGGCTGCGCGCAAAGCGGACACTCACCGGGTAATAGACGGCCCCTTCCACCTTCACCGTCTCCAGCCGGAGCGGCACGTGGATCGAGTCGCCGTCCTCCACCAGCAGATCGAGCGGCGAGTTCTCTTCGCGGAGAATGTCTTCGAGGTCGATGCCGACGGGGCCGGCGCTACCCTGCCGGCGGCGGATGAGCCGCCCGCCTTTCGGGTATGCCTCGGGAGTGAGGCCGCCCGCCCGCGCGATGAGATCGGAAACGCGGTCATCTTTGCTTTCAATGGTATAGGTGCCGGGGTAAAGCACCTCGCCCGTCAACGTCACGTTGCGCTGCTCGATGTAGCCGGGCGAGCGCCGCACGAACACCTGGTCGAATGGCTGGAGGATGAACCGCCGGCCCTCCTCGCTCAGCCCCAGGTCGTCGCCGATGTCGAAGTAGAAAATGTCGGCGATTTTGCCGGGGGAGCCAGTGGCGGCGCCGTCGGTGCGGCGGCGGGCCACTTCCATGCGCAGCAGGGACGCCTCCTCTCGGAAGCCCCCCGCCATCACGACCAGGTCCTGGAGCGTCATGTTGTCCAGGTATTCGTGTTCGCCGGGCTGCTGCACGGCCCCCTTCACCTCCACCGCGTACGCCTCCTGCAACTCGAACTTCGACGGGATGACGACCACGTCGTCTTTCTGCAACACGACGTCATGCTGCAAAGGGTCTTCGAGGAGCTTTTTCAGGTCGAACGAAATGAGCTCGAGGGAGAGGTCGGGGCGGGTGCGGTAGATGTGGCCGCGGGCGAGGAAAGCGTCGCCGCGCAGGCCCTCGGCGCGCTGGAGGAGGCCGTAGACGGTGCCTGCGTCGTCCAATTCATAGTCGCCCTCTCGGTAAACGGCGCCGCGTACCTCGACGCGGTTGGCGAAGCGCTCCAACACCGGCTCGACCCGCACCTCGTCGCCGCCCCGCAGGTCGAACGTGGCGTAGTTGTCGGCGGGGACGGTGAGGATGGCGCGCTCGGTGGCGGTATTGCGGTACACCTTCACGCGGCGCGTGTAGGCATCGCCGGTGAACGAGCCAGCGAAGGCCAGCAGGTCGGACAGGGTTTCGCCCGGCTCCACCTCGAACAGGCCGGGCCGCTTCACCTCGCCCTCCACCGCCACGCGCCCGAGATACGGATCCACTTTGATCACGTCTTGATCCTGGAGCCGCAGGTCGCTGCTCTGATCGCCATGGACGAGGAAGTCGTACACGTCCAGTTCGGCAGCGACAGCGCCCTCGCGCAGGACCTGGATACGGCGGAAGGTGCCGTTGCGCGTGGGGCCGCCGCTCTGGTAGAGGGCGTTGAAGACGGTAGCGAGGGCGGGGAGCGTGTAGGAGCCGGGCCGCTCCACCTCGCCCAGGATGTGCACCTTGATGCTGCGCAGGCGCGCCAGCGTCACGTCGCCGAAGGTGCCGGTGCCTGAATAGTCGGAGCGGTTGAGGCCGGAGTAGAGTTGCCCCATTCGGCTCAGGATGTTTTGCTCGGCCTCCTCGATGGTGAGGCCGCTGACGAAGATCGGCCCGAGATTTTCCACGCGCACGGTGCCGTCGGGGCGGACGGGGACGGTGTAATTGGCC
>JAHEMB010000498.1 GCA_024643915.1 Rhodothermaceae bacterium
CGGCCTTGTCGACGGCGGTGTAGGCGGCGGCGCTGATCACTGCGGCGGGGGCGGCGGCGCGGATGGCGGCGGCGCAGGCGGACGGGTTCGTCAGATCTGCCTCGGCCGCGTTCCTGAAGAAGATCACACCATCGTCCTGCTCAACAACACCGGCGGCGCCAACCTTCAAGGGATGGCCAAAGGCATCGGCGAGATCCTCTACGGCGGAGAGGCGGAAGCACCTAAGCCGTTCATCTCCCAGGTGCTCGCGGCCACCATCGAGGAGGAAGGCATCGAGGCCGCCGTCGCCCAGTACCACCGCCTCAAAAAGGACGACCCCGCCGGCTACGTCTTCGAGGAGCAGGAGCTGAACCGGCTGGGCTACGCCCTCATGGGCGACGGCCAGCTCGACGCCGCCCTCGAAATCTTCAAGCTGAACGTGGAGGCGTACCCGGAGGGCTTCAACACCTACGACAGCCTGGGCGAGGCCTACATGGAGGCGGGGCAGACGGAAAAAGCCATCGCCAACTACAAGAAGTCGCTGGACCTGAACCCGCGCAATGAGAACGCGAAAGAGATGCTGGCGAAAATGGGCGTGGAAGTGGAGGAGGACCTGGGCGCCGAGATTGAACTGCCGGCGGACCTGCTCGAACGCTATGTGGGCCGCTACGAGCTTCAGCCGACGTTCATCCTGACCATCACCCGCGACGGCACGCAGCTCTCCGCCCAGGCCACCGGCCAGCCCCGCATCGAAATCTATCCCGAGTCCGAGACCCGGTTCTTCCTCAAAGTGGTGGATGCCCAGATAGCGTTCGACGTGACCGACGGCGGGACGGTGACGGGCCTGACGCTCTACCAGGGCGGCCAGGTCCTCCCCGCCCCCAAGATCGAGTGAGGGACGTGGGGACGTGGGGACGAAGAAAGGATAAAAAGCGCGTTTGGATGTCCGTGCGATAGCAAATCTACAAGATTTGTTATCCCTGCGCGCTTAGAAGGATCTGCTGCAGCGGCGACGCTAGGGGAGCCTGCGCCTCGGGCGTGCAAATGGCGTCGGGGAAGGTGGCGATGAAGGTGGTGCCCCGGCCTTTCCAACTCTCCACGCGAATCTCGCCGCCATGAAGCTGGACGAGGCGCCGCGTAATGGCCAGGCCCAGGCCGTTGCCCTCGTAGTGCCGCGACGCGCCCTCGGACTCCTGCTTGAACTCTTCGAACACGTACGGCAGGAAATCGTCGCTGATGCCCACGCCGGTGTCGTCAACGCGGAGGCGGAAGTCGTCGCCGACGGCGGCGAGGCGGACGGCGATGTGGCCGCGCCGGGTGAACTTGAGGGCGTTGTCGAGGAGGTGGTTGAGGATGCGGCGGAGGATCGAGGCGTCGAACTGAATGTGGAAGGGTGTCTCGGGCTTTTCGATGAGGAAGGAAAGGCCGGCGGCTTCGGCCTGCTGCCGCCAAGGCGCCACCGCCATTTCCACCTCCCGCTCCACGTCGAGCGTGGTCAGGGCGAGTTGCTTACTGTTGGCGTCGAGCGTGGCCAGTTCCAGCACGGCATCCAGGTTGCCGAAGAGGCGCTTGCCGCTCTCCTCGATGAGTTCGACGAGTTCGCGCTGCTCCGTCGGCACCTCTTCTTTGAGCACTGCGGTGCAGCCCAGGATACCGCTGAGGGGCGTTCGGATCTCATGGTTCATGTTGGTCAAGAGGGTCGTCTTGAACCGGGCGATCTCCTCAGCACGCTCCTTGGCAGCAATCAGCCGCTCCTCGAACTGCCGGCGCTGCGTGATGTCGTGCACGACGACGCTGAGCACCTCGCGCCCTTCGTAGCGGATGTGGTCGATGCGAAAATCGACGAAAATCTCTGAACCGTCTTTGCGGCGGAGCCGCCACCCGGTCAGGTGGGCGTGTTCCTCTGAATCGCTCAACCCGGCGTCCACAGCCGTTTCCAGCTCATCAACGACGAGGTCCTGCACGGTCAGGCCCAGCAGTTCCTCGCGCCGGTAGCCGCTCATTTCCAGGTAGGCGGGGTTGGCGTCGAGGAAGCGGAGCGTTTCGGCATCGAGCAGGTAGATGCCGTCCGACGCCTGTTCGACGACGGCCTGGTAGCGTTCCTGGCTGGCCCGGTAGTTCTTCTGGGCGTCGATCCAGGCATTGGCCACCATGAAGACGGCGAGGGAGATGCTGCTGAGTGAGCCGATGAAAACGGCGGGCGCCGTCTCGGGGTTGGGGAGCGTGTAGCAGGCCATCGAGGCCAGCACGACGGTAAAGATGAAATACCAGATGAGGGGCGTGATGCGGCGGAGGCTGGCGCTGTACCCCACCCCCAGGCCAGGCACGGCGAAGAGCAATCCGACCGTGTACTGCGGCGCAAAATTGTTGAGGGCGGCAACGTGGATGAAATGGATGGTGGTGACGTAGAGCAGCATCAACACGAGAAACCCGAAGTGCTGCCTGACTTTGGCATGGCCGTACGAACTGCCAATGATGCTAAGGGCCATGCCAGCCAGCAGCACGCGGTAAAGAAGGGGATCCTGCGCGGTCGTATCGCTCCACTGGTAGGCCACGCCGAAGGCCAGCATCAGCACCGCCGCCAGCAGGCACAGCAGCCGATATACCCGCAGTTCACGCTGCTCCTCTTCCGTGCCCAGGCGCTGCATCGTCGGGCGACCGAGGAAGCGCAGCAGCCGGGGTACGAGCGGCAAGCGGTGTGGCAAAGAATCCGTCATGTGTAGGGCGGCCTGAACCGCACTGGAGCAGGGAGGCAAAGGCATGAGACAAGGGCGCGGGCGAATTCTCCGTATGAGCCAGCACTCCTGTTCTGCCTCAACAACTTCCAACGTTCAGTGGTCGGGAAGCTCAGGGAACCGCCGATCTCCTCCAGCGGCTCTCCTTTGCTTTTATCGGCATCAATTCGGATAACTTGAGGGCAGGAGGCAGATCAATTTCAGCTTTCCCGGGGCGCGGCGGACCATTACGTTGCCCAACCCATATAAAATATCAAGGTATCGGGCTTTCCGCGTACGCGCTGCCCGCACCACGCTGATCTTTTAACTATCTCCTCTCTACCATGAGCTTCTATGAACTGAAGCAGGCCGAACTGGAGGACCTGGAAGGCCGGGGCTACGCCTTCACCAAAAAAACCGTCTTCGGTAAATCCTACCAGGGCGTGTTCTTCGTCGAGAACGAAGACGCCGTCGAAGAGCTGAAGGAGCAGGACGAACTGACGTTCTCCGGCATCGTCTATCACCGTCGCCGCTCCCGCGACCCACGCCTGAAAAAAGAGTCCTTCCCCATCGAAATTCTGGACGTGACGAGCACGCGCATGGGCGAACGCATTGACTTCGCATCCGCCGAGCAACAGTAGGGTACCCCTCTGCCGGCTTCTCGCACCGACAATAAAGCACCGGCCGCCTCGCGCGTGCCGGTGCTTTATTAGCTAAACGCTAAGTGCACTGACAGGCATCTATTAATGGGTTCTGCACGCCCATTCGCTTCCCTGCCACCGTTGCCGTCTCTTGCCATAGCGAGGCTACGTCGCGCTCCTGCGCCTGGGCAGAAAATCGACTGGACGCACATTCAGCCATCCCTATCCACTTGTCAGAGCACTAAGCGACCAATCCCAAACTCCAGCCAATACTCTCAGCACCCTTGGAATTTGGCGCCTAAAAAGCCGAAGGCGGTGCGGCAGGCATCTCCTGCTTGGGGAATCGTGGCAGCAAGTCGTCGCGCGTGGCGAGGTGGTAGATGAGCGCGGCCGTCACCAAGGCGGCCTGCTGCACATCCCCTTCCAGCACCCGCTCGTAGGTATCGACGTTGGTGTGCCAGGTGTGCGAGAAGTATTCGATAGGGTCCTGGCCGAGGCTGATGCCGGGCAGGCCGGCGGCGTTGAAGGCGGTGTGGTCGGAGCCGCC
>JAHEMB010000499.1 GCA_024643915.1 Rhodothermaceae bacterium
CACGCGGGCGGCGAGGACCTGATCTTCCCCCACCACGAGTGCGAGATCGCCCAGTCGGAGAGCCTCACGGGCCGGCCCTTCGCCCGCACCTGGGTCCACACCCGCTTCTTGCAGGTCGAAGGCAAAAAGATGTCGAAGAGCGCCGGCAACTTTTACACCGTGCGCGACCTGATCGCCCCAAAAAGCGAGGGCGGGCGCGGCGTCGATCCCCTCGCCCTGCGGCTGGCCCTCCTCTCCGGCCAGTACCGCAACCCCTTCAACTTCACCTTTGACCACCTGCGGACCAGCGCGAAGCACGTCCAGCGCATTCAGGAGGTCTTGGCGCAGGTGGCCGAGGCCCTGACGGACGATAAGGCAGGCGACGACCACCTCGGCGAACGCCTCGCGCCGGTCTACGACGAGGCGCTCGCGGCGATGCTGGATGACCTCAACACGCCCCGCGCCATCGCCGCCGTGCTGAGCGGCATCCGCCTCATCGGCGGCTTTGGCGATAACCTGAATACTGCCTCCGCCCACAGCGCGAAGGACTGGCTCGATCAGATCAACGCGCTCCTCGGGGTCGTCTGCGCGAAGACTCCGCCCACCGTCACGCCGGGCTTCTCCGCATCCCTCATCAAGGGCACACCCACGGTGTACAACGCCATGGTCGAGCAGGTGGAAGCCCTCCTCGAAGCACGGAAGCAGGCCCGCAAACAAAAGGACTTCGCCCGCGCCGACGCCATCCGCGATGAGATCGAGGCCCTTGGCGTGGAAGTGATGGACACCCCCAACGGCACCGAATGGCGACGCAGAGCCGACTTCGGACTGTAGATCCCCGCCTTCGCGGGGACAAGCTTTGGATTTTGGATTCCCGAAATATTATCGCCAACCCCGACCCTATGCCCACTCCGCAATCTGCGATCCCCAACCCGCAATTGATTCGGCGTCCGCGCCGGCTGCGCCGCACGGATAGCCTGCGCCGCATGGCGCGGGAGACGCGGCTGACGGTCGATGACCTCGTCGCGCCCCTGTTCGTCATCAAGGGCGAGGGCGTGCGCGAGGCGATTGGCTCGATGCCGGGGCAGCACCGGCTGAGTGTGGACGAACTGGTGAAGGAGGCGGAAACGCTGCACGCTCTCGGCATCCCCGCCGTCGCCCTCTTCCCCAAGATCGCCGACGACCTGAAGGACACGGCGGCGAGGGAGGGCCTCAACCCGGACGGCCTCTTCCCCCGCGCCGTGCGCGCCCTCAAACGGGAAGTGCCGGAGATGCTGGTCATCACTGACGTGGCGCTTGATCCTTACTCGTCCGACGGGCACGACGGGCTCGTGCGCGACGGCCGCATCGCCAACGACGAAACGCTGGCGGTGCTGTCGGAGATGGCCGTCGTGCAGGCTGCCGCCGGGGCCGACGTCATCGCGCCCTCAGACATGATGGACGGCCGCGTCGCCGCCATCCGCACCGCCCTCGATGCGGCAGGCTTCACCGATGTCGCCATTCTTTCTTACACCGCCAAGTACGCCTCCTCCTTCTACGGCCCCTTCCGCGACGCCCTCGACTCCGCCCCCCGCGTCCGCGCCGACGTGCCGCCGGATAAGAAGAGCTACCAGATGGACCCGGCGAATGCCCGCGAGGCCCTCCGCGAACTGGAACTCGACCTCGAAGAAGGCGCCGACCTCGTGATGGTCAAGCCCGCCCTCGCCTACCTCGACGTCATCTACCGCGTCCGCGAGGCGAGCGACGTGCCGGTGGCGGCCTACCACGTCAGCGGCGAGTACGCCATGATCCAGGCCGCCGCCCGCAACGGCTGGCTCGACGAGCGCGCCGCCGCCACCGAAGCCCTCACCGCCATCCGCCGCGCCGGCGCCGACGTCATCCTCACCTACTTCGCCCGGCAGATGGCGGAGTGGCTACGGGAGGGCTGAGGAGGAGAGCTTTCAATCGTCAGCGGTCAGCTATCAGCCAAAAGGAGACAATGCTGACCGCTGATAGCTGACCGCTGACAGCCTTTCCAATTCCATTTTCAACTGTCACGCCAACAGATGCGCACGATAGAACTGACCATCCACGTCGCCGACGCCCTCCAGGAATTCCTGATTGCCGAGTTGGAGGAGATGGACTTCGCGTCGTTCTGGCAGGAGGACGACGTGCTGCGGGCCTACCTCCCAGCCCCGCGCTGGACCGACGTGAAACGCGAGCGGATCGAGCGCTGGCTCCACGCGCGCGGCCTGGACGCGCCTCTCGAAGAGCGCGTCGTCGAGCCGCAGAACTGGAACCGGCAGTGGGAGGAGACCATCCGTCCTCTGGCCGTCGGCCCGTTCCTGGTGAGACCTACGTGGCAGGAAACACCGAATGAGCACGCCGACAAGATCCTCCTGGAGATCGACCCGAAGATGAGCTTCGGGACGGGCTACCACGAGAGCACGCGCCTCGCCCTCCGCTTCCTGCCCGGCGTCGTCACGGGCGGCGAGCAGGTGCTAGACGCAGGCACGGGCACCGGCATCCTCGCCATCGCCGCCCTCGCGCTCGGCGCCGCCTCGGCACTCGCCTTCGATGTGGACGAATGGGCGCAGCAGAACGCGGTGGAGAACTTCCTCCTCAACGGCGTGGCCGAGCACGTCACGTTTCGTGAAGGCAGCATCGAAGTCGTCAAGGAGAGCGGCTTCGACCTCATCCTCGCCAACATCAACCGCAACGTGCTCATTGATTTCTTACCGCACTTCGCCGAGAAAACGCAGCCCGGCGGCCATCTCGTCCTTGCCGGCCTCCTCCATACCGACCGCGCTACGATGCGCGACGCCGCCACCCGCGAAGGCTTCACCCTCGAAGATGAGGCTGAGGAGAATGAATGGTGGGCGTGTGTACTGCGGAAAGGGTGAGTGGAGGAATGGGAGAGTGGGAGAGTGGGAGAACTTTTCCTCGCCCTCTTTCCCTCTCCCCCATTCTCCCGCCCCTACGCCCTTCGTTCTCGTGAAGCAAGAGCGGCGGCTAACCTTTCCAGCGTCAGCCCGCGGCCACCTCGCCGCGCACGGTCACGCTGAGGAGGGCGCTACCGGAGTGGCGCAAGGTAGCCAGTTCAGCACGGCTCATCACCTGGAGAAGCGTTTCGTCCGGCACGGCGATCTCTTTTTGCTTGACGATGGCGACGTTGTGGAAACCGGCCTCGCGGATCACGTCGAGGTAGGCGCTTTTCTCCATCGCGCCCGCCACGCAGCCCGCGTATAGCTCAGCCGAACGGCGCACCGCTTCCGGCATCTCGCCTTCGTAAACCACGTCGGAGATGGTGAAGTGGCCGCCGGGGCGCAGCACGCGGTGGATCTCGTCGAAAGCCGTGCCTTTGTTCGGGACGAGGTTCAGAACGCAGTTGCTGATGACCACGTCTACCTGCGCTTCCGGCAGGGGCAGGGCCTCGATGTCGCCCAGGACGAAATCGACGTTGTCGTAGCCGAGTTTGGCAGCGTGCTCGGTGGCGCGCTCGATCATCTCGGGCGTGATGTCCACGCCGATGACGCGGCCCGCCTCGCCGACGTGCGCACGGGCGATGAAGGCGTCGAGGCCAGCGCCGCAGCCGAGGTCGAGGACGGTGTCGCCCTGCCGGATGCCGGCCTGCGCCGTAGGCAGGCCGCAGCCCAGACTCATGTCGGCGTCGATCACGTAGCCCTCTACATCCTCATACTCGTCGCCGATCATCGAGACGCCGTCGCCGCAGCCGCAATCGGAGCCGCAGCAGGAGGCCGCCTCCCCCGTCGCGATGGCCGCGTATTTCTCGCGCACGAGGGCTTTCGTCGCCTCGGCCTCTCGCGCGGCGGGCGCCTGTTCGAGCGTCGCCGTGTCGGCGCAGCAGTCGGGGCCGCAGCAGGCCGTGGTAGTGGAGTTTTCGTCGAGAACCTGAACGTCAGGG
>JAHEMB010000500.1 GCA_024643915.1 Rhodothermaceae bacterium
GGCAGCTTGCAGGTTCGGCCGGTTCGTGGCAAACCGGAACGTCTGCGAGCCACCCCAGCAGAAGCCTCCTACCGCCACCTCGCCATTGGCCGCCGGCAGCCCGGATACGTAGTCCACTACGGCGTTCAAGTCGGCGGTGATCTGCTCCGGGTCGAGCTGATAGAGGCCCTCGCGGGCCGCGTCTGAATCAGGGAAATCGCTGGTCCGGCCCGCATCAGGCCCCATCCCCGAAAGCAGGTCGGGGGCGATGGCGAGATAGCCGGCCTCGGCGAGCTGATCCGCCACGCTTCGGACCCAGTCGTTGAGCCCCCGGTTTTCGTGGATCACGACCACCGCCGGAACCGGATCTTCTGTTTCAGGATAGACGACAAACGCGTGCACGACCCGGTCGCCCTGCGGAATTGCCACCCATTCCTGATGGCGGGGAGAGGCCTCCAGTCTTTCGAGCGCAGCGTCCTGCGCGGCTGCAAAGCTGAAGGGCAGGATCAACAGGCTGCTGAAGAAGAGCGTTGTTTTCATGGCGACTTTGGGATAGGAGAAGGCCGGAATCGCTAAGTTACGCCTCCTGAAGATCAGGAGTTTGGTCCCATCTCACACTCCCCTGACCGCGCCGGCCTACGCGCGCCGTCGGCACAACCTGACCCAACATGAGCATGACCCTCACGGAGTATCTCCCGAAAGACCTCTTCGCCGGCAAAACGGTCTTCGTCACCGGGGGCGGCAGCGGCATCAACCTGGGCGTGGCGAAGTGTTTCGCGGCGGTGGGGGCGAACGTGGCGATCTGCGGACGGACTGTGGAGAAGCTCGAGAACGCTGCCCGCGCGCTCGAAATGCTGGGCGCGCAGACAACACACGCCGTGGCCGACGTGCGCGACTACGAGGCGCTGGAACGGGCGTTCGAGAAAACCAAGGAGGAACTTGGACCGATCCACACGCTCGTCTGCGGCGCCGCCGGCAACTTCCTCTCGCCCGCTGAAAACCTCAGCGCCAACGGCTTCAAGAGCGTCGTAGACATCGACCTTCTGGGCTCGTTCAATGCCAGCCGGGCCGCTTTCGAGCACCTCGAACAGACGAAAGGCAATATCATCTTCATCTCCGCCGGGCAGGCCTTCACGCCCTACTTCGCGCAGGCGCACGCCGGGGCGGCGAAAGCGGGGGTGGACAACCTGATGCGTAACCTCGCGCTCGAATGGGGGCGCTACGGCATCCGCAGCAACAGCATCGCGCCCGGCCCCATCGAAGGCACCGAGGGTATGCGCCGCCTCGCCCCCGGCAACGTGGGTGACCGTCTCAAACAGGCCATCCCCCTCGGTCGCTTCGGCACAGTGGAGGATGTCGGGCAGGCCGCTGTCTTCCTCGCTTCCCCGCTTGCCTCGTTTGTCACCGGCACACTCCTCGTAGTGGACGGCGGGCAGAACCTTCCCGGCTCCGGCCTTTACACCCGCCTCATTATGGCGGCGATGGGAGGGGAGGGGTAGTGGGCCATAGAGCCGACGCAGCGATGAACCGAGCAGCCGAAGTGTGGAAGAGAGGAGGAGAAGACGGAGAGCAGGTAGCGAAGGGAACAGCAGCGGTGTGGGAGATGTGCCGGGATGTATCTTTCGTGGCATATCTATCTGCCAAGGAGTGAGAATACGGGTTGCTAAAAGAGAGAAGTGCGTGCCCAGGTCGCTTCGATGCATTCTTCCCGCACCGTCCTTGTAGAATCCTCATGAAAAAAAGATCGCACAGGAGGGAAACCGGCGGCTAGCTTAACAGTGTTAACTCGAAGCATGCCTACCTGCTTGCGCGACCCATGGAACCTGACCTCCGCCGCCTCATCCTCGACACGACGCGCCACCTGCTCGTCGAAGACGGCTATGCCAGCCTCTCGATGCGCAAGATCGCGCGGGCCATCGGTTACAGCGCCACGAGCATTTACCTTCACTTCGAGAACAAGGACGCGCTCTTTCACGCCCTGATTGACGAAGGCATGGATCGGCTGCATCAGGCGCTCAAAGCCGTCGAGAAGGTGCACCCCGACGATCCCATTGCCCGGCTGCACGCGCTTTGCCGGCGCTACGTGGCTTTCGGCCTGGAGAACCCAGAGTATTACGAAGTCATGTTCATGCTCCATCCGCAGCACATGGAACGCTACCCGGCCGAGAAGTACCGCCGCGCCCGTCGCAACCTCGACCTGTTCGCGGCGGCGGTGGCGGCGGGGGGAGCGCGGGGTGTGCTGGCAGTGGAGGATGCGCGCGTGGCCACCAGCGTCGTCTGGTCGGCCCTGCACGGCGCGGTCACCCTTTTGCTGGCGCGCCGCGTGGACGTGCGGATCGACGAAGCTGCCTTCATCGAAGCCGCCATCCGTCATTCCCTGCGGGGCTTCGTGCCCTTGCCCGAGCCTGTTATCTCCTAGCCCATTTCAGGAAGCGCTTTATAATGATGCCTGGACGCATTCATACCGCCCCGCCCCAAACCGGCACCGCCGTGCTGGGCAAGACGTTGCCGTCCCTCCTATACGATGCGTGCCGCCGGGCCGACAACCCGCGCGCCCTGAACCAGCCACGGGGCGGCACGTGGGAAGCGGTGTCCCTGCACGATTTCCGGCGGCAGGCAGAGGAAACGGCCCTGGGCTTGCGCGACCTGGGCCTCGCCCAGGGCGACCGGGTGGCGCTTTTCATGGAGAGTGACGCCCTTTTCTGTGTGGCGGACATGGGGTGTCTTATCGCGGGCCTAGTGGACGTGCCGGTCTACCTGACGCACGGTGCCGAGTCCATCCGCTTCGTCATTCAACACGCCGGAGCGAAGGCTCTCTTCGTCTCCAATCTTGCGCGACTGGAAGAACTCCGCGATGTGCTGCCGGAGACGCCCGAGGTGTG
The DNA here is from genome assembly GCA_024643915.1 of Rhodothermaceae bacterium. Lineage (GTDB taxonomy): Bacteria > Bacteroidota > Rhodothermia > Rhodothermales > JAHEMB01 > JAHEMB01. The sequence goes on from JAHEMB010000500.1 coordinate 2,862, forward strand.
TACCGTCATCGTCGCTGAAGCGCCGGGGGAGGCAGCCTGGCCCGGCTGGCTGGCCGACCGGCAGGTGTTACGGCTGGACGAGGTACGCGTGCGGGGGCGGCAGCGCCTCGAAAGCGAACCCGGCGTGATCGACGGCCTGCTCGAGAAGATCGACCCGCACGACCTGGCGACGATCATCTACACGAGCGGCACCACCGGACAGCCCAAGGGTGTTATGCTTTCGCACGAGAACATCTCGTACAACACCCTTACGTCATTCAGTGGGCTGTCCGCCTACGCCACGGACGAGGAGGTGAGCGTGTCTTTCCTACCGCTTACGCACGTTTTCGCCCGCACGCTCCATTACGGCTTTATCTACCACGGCACCCGCATCTATTTCACCACGCCGGAGGAGCTGGCGGAGGCCTTCGCGAAGGTACGCCCAACGTTTTTCGCAACCGTGCCGCGCGTGCTCGAAAAAGTGTATGCCCGCGTGCTGGAGAAAGCGACGGCCTTGACGGGTGTGAAGAAGAAGCTGCTCAACTGGGCACTCGACCTGGCCCACCGCTACGAGTTGGGGCGGGAGCCGACCGGGCTCTACAAGCTACAACTTGCCCTCGCCGACCGGCTCGTGTTCGGCAAATGGCGAGAGGCGCTGGGCGGCAACGTCAAGTACCTCATCTGCGGCGGGGCGGCGCTCGACGCTCGCCTCGCCAATGTCTTTGCGGCGGCGGGGGTGCGCATCCTCCAGGGCTACGGCCTCACTGAAACGAGTCCCGTCATCACTTTCAACAGGCCCGGCCGTAACCGCGCTGGCACCGTAGGCGAGCCAATCCCGGGCGTGGAGGTGACTTTGGCCGAGGACGGAGAGATCCTGACGCGTGGGCCGCACGTGATGATGGGCTACTACGACGATGAGGAGAAAACCGCCGAAGTGATCGACGAGGCCGGTTGGTTCCACACCGGCGACGTGGGCGCCTTCACCGACGAAGGGTTCCTCCGCATCACCGACCGCAAGAAAGACCTCTTCAAGCTC
>JAHEMB010000501.1 GCA_024643915.1 Rhodothermaceae bacterium
CCCACAGCCCCCCGAGCATCGTGTAGAAGACAATGACGACGCCGGTGGCGATGAGGGTGAGTTGGAAGCCGTTGAGCTGCACCAATCCCAGGTCGAACGTCTCCCCACCGAACCCGAGCGCGGTGGAGACGAAGATGCAGAGGATGTAGATGGAGATGCCCAGGATGAGCACGTTGGGCACGACAGAGAGGAGCGTGTAGAAATACGTCGTGCCAGGCGAATAGCGCCGCCCCAGGAACTGCATGGGCGTGTCGATGCGGCTGCGGCGCCAGAGCCGCCCGTACACGAAGTAGCCCAGCAGGTAGGCGGGAAAGGCGAGGCTGAAAAGGATGAGGGCCGCCCCCCCGTTGCGATACGTGTACCCCGCCGCCCCGACGAACATGAAAGCAGAAAAGCCGGACACGAAGAGCGAAACTGCCGAGAGCCCCCAGGGAATGTGCCCGCCGCCCTTGAAATAATCCGACGTCTTCTGGTTAAACCGGGCGAAGTACACTCCTACCCCGGCCACCATCAGCATGTACACACCGACGACGACGTAGTCAAGACCGTTGAGATGGCGCAGTTCAGGCACGCGGAAGGCAACGAAGGCCGGCAGACAGGATCCCGCAACACGGGGCTCCCTTTTTCTAACGGCGGGGCTGGCAGATCTGCCGGTAATTTAGTATAAAGGAGAGTTGATTCACAAATAAAATGACGTTTCTCATATGAAACAATGGCACCCTCCCTGCCACCACCCGCCCGCAGGGGGAAATCGGCCCGATGCCTCGCCTGATCGACCTCTGCCAACCCCTAGCCGTCCATGCCCTCTCGCCGCCAATTTCTTTACCTGAGTTGCCTCGCGGCCCCGGCACTGCTGCTGCCGCTGCCTTTGCGGCCCGGTCAACCTCCATGGGCGACAGGTCCCGCCCTCGGCCTTTTCTTCGACGAGGCCACGCTTCCGGTCCTCCGCGAGCGTTTCGCAGGCGACCCGCTCTTCGCGGCGTTGCGCGAACGCCTCCACGCCATCGACCGGGAGGCGGAAAGGCGCTTCCTCGCCGCCGAGGTTCGCTACAATGATCATCTCTACGACATCAAGCGCGTCAGCGACGTGGCGCAGCAGATGGCCTTCCTGTATGCGATGACGGGCGACGAGGACGCCGCTGCCCTCGCCGCCGACGCCCTCCGCACGCTCATGCGTTTCCCGAAGTGGGATTACTTCCTCGAAGCAGGCGAGCACGTCTTCGGCCTCCAGCGTGCCCCCGGCGCGACGATGGCCGTCGCCCTGGGCGCCGACTGGCTGGGCGACTTCGTGGACGAAGACGAGCGGGCCGCCTGGCTGCGCACGATGGGCGCGCGCGGCTGCGAGGCGAGCTACCTCGCCCTCTACGGCATGCGCTACCCGGACCGCGTCGTCGGCTGGACGATGGACCCGTCGAGCACCTACCTGGAGCACCGCCCTGGCGACCTGATCGACCTCTCCAACTGGCCGCACATCCTCGACCGGACGAACCTGAAGGCGGTGCCGGCGGCGGCCCTCGCCGTGGGCGCAGCGGCCTACCGGCAACACTTCGGCGAGAATGACGACACGCGGCGCTGGCTCGAACAGGCGATCTACAGCCTCGGCACTTTCCGCGATCTCTTCGCCCGCGACGGCTCTTACGACGAGGGCATCTCGTACGCCAACTACACGACGCTGCATCTGGCGCAGGCCACCAGCGTGCTGGAACGGTTCGGGCTGGCCGATCTCTACGACCTCATCAACTGGCCCGGCTACGTGGATTATCTCCACGAGATGACCCTGCCAACCGACGACGATCCCCATGCCATCGTCAACTTCGGCGATGCGGGTACGGGGGCGACGGCGGCGGTGCCGTTCTGGGTGGCGAGCCGAGCGCACGACGGGCGCGGCCAGTGGTTTGGGCGAAAGCAGGCGCGGGAGCACGACGAATGGGCGCTGATCTGGTACGACCCGGCGCTGCCTGAAGACGCCCCTGACTCCACCTCCCATATCTGGCAGTCGGACCTCGACTGGATCGTCGCACGCACCGGCTATGCCCCTGCCGATCTCGTGGTGGCGATGCGGAGCGGCGGCCCTTCGAACCATGAGCACGCCGACCGCAACAGCCTTCTCGTCAAATGCTACGGCGAGTTGCTCGTGGCGGACCCGTACCGCCCGCCCTACAGCTTCAGCGACCCGGCCTGGATGATGCGCACCACCGCCGGCCACAGCGCCCTCCTCATCGACGGGCAGGGCCACCAGTACCACGACGGCAGCGAGGGCACCAACCCGTCCGACGCCCTCGCCCGTATCATCCGCAAGGTGGAGCGGGACGGTTACCTCGCCTGGACGAGCGACGCCACCCCGGCCTACCGCCTCGTCCTCCCCGACGTGCGGTCCGTTACCCGCACCGTGGTCGTCCTGCACGCGTTGCCCGCCGTCCTTATTCTCGACAAGGTGCTCAAGGAAAGCGAGCCGTCCACGCTCCAGGCACGCTTCTTCGGCTACAACCTCGACGGGCAGGGCCGCCTTGAAGCCACCCCAACGGGCTTCCAGACTTTCCGACCCCACGCGGCGATGCTGGGTCGTGGCTTTTCTCAGGCAGGGATTGAGGCCGGCGTCGGGGCCCTGCCGATTCCCGAAGAGAAGGCGCGCCAGCACCCCTTCGCAGAGCTCCGCACCCACGAAGCCCGGCTCGCCCCCCTCCTGATGACGGTGCTGCTCCCCCAGGAAGAGACCGGCCTGGCACAGGTACGCGGCACGATGCCATCGCCGGGCCTTTACGCCTTGGATATCCAGAACCGTGCGCGCACCGTGCACTGCCGCGTCTCCGACGCAGGCCCCATCCCCGAGTTTTTCATTGGCTGAGTTGCCCTTCTACACCTTGCACGCTGCCGTGTTGGAGACGCGTGGCTACATCGTCGGCGAGGCCAACGCGCCGAGCGGGCTGCATCGCTACGAGGGGGCCGGATGCTGGACGCACCTCGGCTGGCGCAACGTGCGGGCCTTTGGCCTGGCTGCCTCGCCGGACGACCCGCGCCGCCTGTACCTGGCCGCCGGCAACGGGGTCTTCCGCACAAACGACGGCGGCACCTCGTGGCGCGTGCTGACGGACTGGCGCATCACCGAGGTGCTGGACGTGGCCGTCGATCCGCACCAGCCCGTGTGCGTCTACGCCGCCACGGCCCACGGCGTCTGGCGCTCGGAAGATCGGGGCGATACCTGGGCGGAGGCTAATGACGGGTTGGCGCCGCTGCCTTTCACCCAATCGCTGACCGTTGATGATCGACCGGATGGCCCCCTCGTGGCGGGCACTGAGCACGGTCTTTATTGCTCATTCGACGGCGGACGGCAATGGAGCGCCGTCGGCTCTGCGGGCGTGCCGATACGGTGCGTGCGGCAGAGCAAGGCCGATCTGGCCCTGTGGCTGGCCGGCGCCGAGGATCACGGTGCGTGGCGCTCTACCGACGGCGGCATCACGTGGGCTCCGGCAAACGTGCCCAGCGCGGATCAGACCTTCTACGCGGTGGCCCTCGATCCCCTCGACCCACTCCGCATGACGGCGGCGGGCTATCGGCATGGCCTGTACGTGAGTACGGACGGCGGCGCTGCCTGGACGCGGCGCACGATGCGGACGCCGGAGCCCATCGTCCTCGCCCTTGCCTTCGACCCGGCCATGCCTGGCCGTCTGTGGGCCGGCACCGCCCAGGGCCTGCTTTTTACCGACGACCTCGGCGAGACGTGGACCGCCGCGGGGCTGGCCGAGGCCGTCGTCCGTGCCCTGGCCTTCTTCCCCACACCCGCATGAACGATCTGGCTCCCCCCGATGATTTCGACGTAGCCGAGAGGGCCGCGCTGGCTTCCTACTCGGACCGGCAGGCGTGGCTGATCGACTATT
>JAHEMB010000502.1 GCA_024643915.1 Rhodothermaceae bacterium
ATTGGGCGGGTGGACCTTGTGGGGCAGGATAACACTGCGTGGCACCGCCACCCCGACCTGCTGTGCGATGAAGTTGTCGATAAACTTGTCATCGGCGCTCCACCAGAAGGGGTTGTTGACAACGTAGGTGCCCTTGAGCGCAGCCCACTTGAGGTACGAGCGGTAGAACGGCACCTCGTGCGAGATGCGGTCGAGGAGGACGGCGTACTCGGGGTCGCCGTCGGTGGAAACGGAATCGAGTTGAACGAACTCGGCGTGGACGCCCTGGTCGCCATACTCGTCGTTGATGTGGGGAATGATGCCTTCGGGGAAGGTCGTCTCCATGCCCCGCAGTACGCCTATCTTCTTAACGTGGTCGGCCATGATTTATCGAGGTGCTTGGTGGGTGAAGGTGCAACAAGGCAACATAAAAAAACGCTGTTGCCGCAATTGGTACAGTCTGGAAAAAGAGGAGCGTAAGAATCGAGGAGACGAAGAATCGAAGAAACGACGATCAACTCTACTTCAGCTTTTCCTCGCTTCCTCGTTTCGTCGGTTCATCGATTCCTTTTACGGCACGTATTGCCGGATGAGGTCGCGCCACCAGGGCCAGTCGTGGCCGAAGGCACCGTGCTGCATGTCTACAGTATGCGGGATGCCTTTGGCATCGAGAACGTGGCTAAGATGCTCGTTGGCGGCCTTACAGGGATCGTAGTCGCCGTAGGTGAGGACAATCTGGTTGCGACGGATGGCCTCCAGCGTGTTGTGATCGTTAATGTTGGGCAGGTAGTCCGGCGGGTTGTTGAAATAAACGTCGTCGCTGTAGAAGCCGTCCATGAACGACCTGATGTCGAAGGCGCCGCTCAGGGAGACGAGCTTGCCGAAATGCCAGGGGTTCTTAAAGACGAAGTTGGCCGCGTAGTACGCCCCAAAGCTGGCTCCCGAAGCGATGATAAAATGCTGCCCCGAGCGGTGGTGAATGAGGGGGACGACCTCGTTGATGATGTACTCCTCGTACTGCTGATGCCGCTTGATGCGGACGTGGGGGTGGACGCTGCGATTGTAAAAACTCTCCTCAGCCACCGACTCCACGCAGAACATCATATTGTGGCCGTGCTCCAGTTGCTCGCTCAACGACGCCACCATCTTGAAATCCTCCCACTCGTAAAAGCTGCCCATGCTGGAGGGGAAGGCGAGGATGGGTATGCCCCCATGGCCGAAAATGAGCATCCTCATCTCTCGGCCCAGGCTGGGGCTGTACCATTGCTTGAATTCGCGGTGCATCGTCGTGGCGGGTGTTGGGTAAGGCGTTTGAGTCGGAAAAGATAGCCTCCGGCGACTCGGAGAAATGCGAATAGATGGAAAAAGATGGACGCGCAGGTTGTAGATTTAGAGACTGTTTGGTAAGTCAGTCTGCAGGCGAGCATGAGCCCTTTTCGAGACCAAAGCCCGCCGATTGTGAGGCGCGTACTGGACGTACGGGCCGATCAACCGAGCCAACAGGCTAGGGCATCGGTGGACGTTGGGCCGGAAGGAGCCATGCGCAGCCCAGAATTACCTTACCAAACAGTCTCTTAAAGCCCGTTGTTGACTCCAAGCCCGATCGCCCCTTTGCACTGAACACCTTGCGTTTTGAAACGCGACCTCACACGGCCCGGCACCGTTCTGCTGGACACGGCACGCCCCGATACGGAGAACGGGCCGAGCCTGCTCTTTACCGAGCCAAGCCACACGCTGACTGCCCGCATAACGGGAGAGGTGGCAGGGGTGCTGGCGGCCACTGATGAAGCGCTGGCCGGGGGGCGCTGGGTGGCCGGCTTTCTGAGCTACGAAGCCGGCTATGCCTTCGAGCAGATCGCTACGCCAGCGGCAGCGCCGACGCCGCTCGCCTGGTTCGGTGTGTACGAGGCGCCTGAGGTGATGGCAGCCGACGAAGTGGAACGGCTGCTGAAGGCGGCGGGCGGAAGTTGCCGGGTCGCGGAGGGCCGGTTCGAGATCAGCCGGGCGGCCTATCAGGAGAAGATCGACGCCATCAAGGCGCATATCCGCGAGGGCGACGTTTACCAGATCAACTTCACCGCGCCCTATACCTTCACCGTCGAGGGGTCGCCCCTGGCCTTGTACCGGGCGTTGCGGCGGAGGCAGCGTGTGCCGTACGCAGCCTGGCTTGCCCTTGATGAAGCCGCCATCCTCTGCCTCTCGCCCGAGCTTTTTTTTCGTCGCGAGGGCGACCGCCTCATGGCCCGCCCCATGAAGGGCACCGTGCGCCGGGGCCGCTCGCCCGCAGAGGACGCCGCGCTGCGCAAGTGGCTGACGAGGGATGAGAAGAGCCGCGCCGAAAACCTGATGATTGTAGATCTGTTGCGGAACGATCTGTCGGTGTGTTGCCGTCCGGGCACGGTGCGTGTGCCCCAGCTCTTCACGGTCGAGACGTACGAGACGCTTATCCAGATGACCTCTACTGTTGAGGGGCGCTTACAGGAAGGCCTGGGCTATGCCGATCTGTTCCGTGCGCTGTTTCCCTGCGGCTCCGTCACCGGCGCGCCCAAGATCCGGGCGATGCAACGCATCCAGGCCCTCGAAGCGGGGCCGCGCGGCGTGTACTGCGGCGCCATCGGCTATGCGGCGCCGGGGGGTGAGGCTGTCTTCAACGTCGCCATCCGCACCGCCGTGGTGCAGGGGGGACGCGGGCACCTGGGGCTGGGCAGCGGCATCGTATGGGATGCGGAGGCCGACGCTGAGTACGACGAATGCCTGCTCAAAGCCCGCTTCCTTACGCACCTGCAGCCCCCCACCTCCTCCATGCCGTTCTCGCTCATCGAGACGATGCGCTGGGAGGAAAGTATTCGTCTCCTCCACCTTGCACGCTTGCTGAAGGATGCCGGCGGTTTCCCGGCTCACGGGAACCAGCGCCGGGAATGGGACGCCGGCTGCCGTTTCGACTTCGCGAATCCCGAGCATCGCTGACGGGAAGCGCGGGGCCCGGAAGCGCCACCGTCGGGCTCACGGAGCCGGCGCCGGGACGGATCTCCGTCCCGAGCGCGGCCGGCGGAGTCGTCAGTGCTGCAGGACGATCTTCTCGCTCGTCCGGTTCTCGCCCGCGCGGACGACCGCGAAGTACGTGCCGCTCGGGACCCCGTCCGGGACCCAGGTGGCGGCACGGATGATGCCGTCGCCGCGTGACTCGCTCGCCACGCTCGCGATGCGCCGCCCCTGCACGTCGAAGATCTCGAGTGTCACCTCGCCTTCGTGCCACGCGGCCCAGCGAAGCGTGGTGGCGCCGCGGGTCGGATTCGGGCGCGGCGGGTCGAGCAGGAGCGAGAGGCTCGTGCTCGGACGCGGCGTGTCCACCACTTCGTCCTCCTCGCCGCCTTCCACCGAGAGCAGCACGTTCGTCACGTCCACTTCCCACGCTCCGCGTCCGTGCGTGCCGGCGAAGAGCTTCTTCGTGCCGGCCTGGATCTCGAGGTCCGAGATCACCGTGTTCGGCAGCCCGGTCTGGTAGGGGTTCCAGGTGCCGCCGTCGTCCGTGCTGAGCCACACGCCGACGTCGGTGCCCACGAACCACGTGTTCGGCGCGGTGGGATCGATCGCGATCGTGTTGACCGGCTGGGACGGGAGGTCCCCCGTGACGTCGGTCCACGTGGCGCCGCGGTCGGTGGTGAGCGCGACGTGGGCGATCCCGGCGGAGTAGCCGGAGAACGTGACGAACGCCGCGTCGACGTCGATCGGGTGGGCGAGGCACTTCGTGACGCCTCCGACCGGGAACGGGTACGACGCCGCCTGGGTCCAGGTGGAGCCGTCGTCGGTCGTCACGCGCACGGTCGCGCCGGCGGTCCAGACCACGTCCCCGTCCATCGGGCTGATCGAGATCCACGTCGCCGTGTGCGAG
>JAHEMB010000017.1:0-11363 GCA_024643915.1 Rhodothermaceae bacterium
GGGGCGCGGACGGTGGTGCTGCTGTCGTGCGCGGCGCCGGGGCCGTGGTGCTCGCCCTGGCGGGGGAGGTCGTCGTAGGGTCGGTTCATGGCTTCTGGGTGCTGTTGATCTGGTTCCGTTACTACCCAACGCCCCGCTCCCCCAGATGATACGTAACGAGGCGGGAAAGCCATGATCGGTTGTCGGTTTTTCAACCGGAAACCAATATTGCGAAGATTGGACATCCGGGCGCGCGTAGCCAGGGGGCGAAGGCGTTAAGTTGCGCCACTTGCTCCGGAACCACCAGCGATGTACCCATGGAGACCATAGATCGACCTTCGGCGACGCGGCAGGGCGGCGACGGGCCGTACATCCCCGCCACAACGAAGCTCCCCGAGATCACCCTCAAGGCGGTATTGCTGGGCTTCGTCCTGTCGGCCATTCTGGCGGGGGCGAACGCTTACCTGGGGCTGAAGGTGGGCATGACCGTTTCGGCCTCTATCCCCGCCGCCGTCATCTCGATGGCCGTGCTGCGGTTCTTCCGCGAATCCAACATCCTCGAAAACAACATCGTGCAGACGGCGGCCTCGGCGGGCGAGAGTGTGGCGGCGGGCATCATCTTCACGCTCCCGGCGCTCATCATGCTGCGCTACTGGCAGGGCTTCCCGTTCCTGCCGACGATGGCGGTGGCGCTCTGCGGCGGCATCCTCGGCGTCTTGTTCACCATCCCCCTGCGCCGCGCCCTCATCCTCCAGGCCGACCTCAAATTCCCTGAGGGCGTGGCGACAGGCGAGGTACTGAAGGCAGGCGCCGAGGGCGGCGAAGGGGCCAAATACATCGCCCTTGCGGGGCTGGCGGGCGGGCTGTTGCAACTCTGCCAGCGCGGCTTCCGCATCGTCTCCTCCACCGCCGACACCTACGTGCAGGCCGGCCGCTCTATCTTCGGGATGGGGACGGAGTTGGGTGTGGCGCTCCTCGGGGTAGGCTACATCGTCGGTGTCAACATCGCGCTTCTCGTCTTCGGCGGCGGGCTGATCTCGTGGCTCTTCGGCATCCCCATTTACATGGCGACGGTAGATCCGGCGACGCTCGAAGCGGTGGTGGGCGAGGCGACGGGCTACGAGGCGGCCCTCGAAGTGTGGAGCGCGCAGATCCGCTACCTGGGCGTCGGGGCGATGGCGGTAGGCGGCCTGTGGGCGCTCGTCTCGCTCGTCAAGCCCATCCGCGACGGCGTCCGGTCGTCGCTTGAGGCCGTCAAGGCCGCGCGCAGCGGCGCGCGCAGCGACATCCCCCGGACCGAACTCGACGCGCCCATCAATGTCGTCCTCTACGGCACCCTCGCGATGGCCGTGCCCATCTTCTTCGTCTTCGTCTACGTGGTCGATCAGCAAGCCCTCGGCATCGACAGCGGGCTGTACTGGACGACCCTCTCTTTCGGCGTCGCCTTCGCCTTCGTGGCGGGCTTCCTCTTTTCCTCGGTGGCGGGGTACATGGCCGGGCTCATCGGCTCCTCCAACAACCCTATCAGCGGTGTCACCATTGCCACCATCCTGACCATCTCGCTCATCCTGCTCGTGTTGCTCGGTGGGCAGATCGACTTCGCGGTGAATGCGGGGCAGGCCACCACGGCGGCGGCCACAGCCATCCTCGTCGGCGCCGTCGTCTGCTGCGCCGCTGCTATCGCGGGCGACAATTTGCAGGACCTGAAGGCGGGCCACATCGTCGGCGCAACGCCCTACAAACAGCAGATCATGCAGGTGGTGGGCGTGGCGGCGGCGGCCCTCATGCTGGCGCCCATCCTCGAACTGCTCTTCCAGGCCTACGGGCTCGGCGACGTCTTCCCGAGGGAAGGGATGAGCGAGAGCGAGGCCCTGAAAGCCCCGCAGGCCACGCTCATGGCCTCGGTAGCCGACGGCGTCTTCTCGCGCAACCTGCCGTGGACCATGATCAGCATCGGCGCCGTCATCGCCGTCGCCATCATCGCACTCGACAAGGTGCAGGAAGCGCGGGGGTCGGATTTTCGCACGCCCGTGCTGGCCGTGGCGGTGGGCATCTACCTGCCGCTCGAACTGACGGCTCCCATCTTCATCGGCGGCTTCGTGGCCTTTCTCGCCGAGCGCCGCCTCTACCGCCAACACGACCCTTCCAGTCAGTCCTTCGACGAGGTGCGGCTCAAGGCGAACCGGCGGGGGTTGCTCTTCGCCTCGGGCCTCATCACAGGCGAGGCGCTCGTGGGCATTATGCTGGCTGTGCCGTTCGCCATCAAGCAGAACACCGACGTGCTGCGCCTGGCGCCGGAGGGCTTCGCCCCCGTGGCGGACGTGCTGGGACTCCTCTCCCTCGTGGCCTTCACGTTCTGGCTCTACCGCATCGCCGGGCGGGCTCAGTAGCCGTTGCGGCGCCGGGCAAGGCGTGCTACGCGACCGGCTCGAAGGCACCCTTAATCCAACCGTGCGGCTCCGGCTCGACGTCCGGTGCCTGTTCCAAGGTATCGAGGAGGTGCTGGCGTGGATCTGTGCCCACGCGCCGTGTACGCGTTGCGAAAAACGCTTCCGCCTCGACCGCCTGTTTGACGATGCGCAAGATCAAGTCGGCGTCGCTCGTACCTTCCTGCTCGGCCAGGCGGCGCACCGTCTTGTGCAGCGAAGAGGGCATCTCCAGATGGATCGTGCTCATATCACCTCCAGTCCCGAAGCAAGATAGATGACTGTCTCTATTCTCACAAGCGGGATACCCTGGTCAGGCCAAGTATCAGGAAAGCTGTCCGTTAGCTTTTATGAAGCTAACGGTAGTCTTGCGAAGAAAAGCGTTGGCATCCCGAGGCCGTGATATAGCACGGGTTCCGCGAATGGACGCGGCTGCCGCACACCGTTCATCGCTCGCAAGCTCAACATAAACAGGGTCTTGCAACGGCGGCACACCTTTTGGTTTCCTAGGAGCAAGTCCGGCGTCGGCCCCCGGGGTCCCCTCCCTTCCACGCAAGCACGAGCCGTTGATCCCATGCCCCCTGCTCCTGAAGCAACGACCGGTTCGCACGGCAACCGTGAACGCGCGGCCCGTTCTGCACGGACCGGCGCAGACGCGAACGGCGCAGCGGCCCCCCCGCGCCCCACCGCCCTGGCCGATCCGCAGGAGGTAGCCGCCCTGCGTGCCCGCGACCCAGCGGTCATCGAGCTGCTCGTTCGCCGGCATAGCGACCGGCTCTATCGGTTCATCCTCCACCTGGTCCGCGATGCCAATACGGCGCAAAACCTTGTGCAAGAAACCTTCTTTCAGGCTTTGCGCAGCCTGCCGTCTTTCAAGGGCCACTCGCAGTTCTCGACCTGGCTCTTCGGCATTGCGAAGAACGTTGTGATGGCGCATCTGCGCAAGGCCCGGCGGTGGCGGGTCCTGAGCGAGGCGGAGATGGAGCGGCTCCAGCCGACGTTCACCCCGGACGGCCACCACGCCGAGACCTATGCCCCCTGGCACCCCGGCGCCGTGCTGGAACAGCAGGAGCGTGCCCGCCTCGTCCACCAGGCCATCGACCGACTGCCGGAGAAGTACCGGGTGGTCGTCGTTTTGCGGGACCTGGAAGACTTGTCGACGGCGGAGGCGGCCCAGGTGCTTGGCATCAGCGAGGTGAACGTCCGCGTGCGGCTGCACCGGGCGCGCAACACCCTCCGCAGCCTGCTCGCCCCGCACCTCACCTCGAAGCCGGGCAGGGCGTCAGAAGCCTGACCGGAGGGCACAGCGATGGCATTCCCTGGACAAACGAATCCTGCCGCCCCTCGCGCTGCGACAAAGCGGCGTGGCCCCGGCACGAAAAGCGCGTTGGAGGGTTCAAGCTACGTCCCACGGCCCGGCTCGTACGCTTCAGCGGGCGATAGCAGCGCAACCTATCAAGCGCCTTCCCGGCGCTGCGGCAGTACGGCGGAGCGACCGGTGAGGGCGGGAGCCAAAGGTGGATGCAGGCTCATCAGGACACCCAGGCGCGTATGCATCTAGAGAGCATGCTCCGCGCCCTGGTCGAAGGGACCGCGGCCGTCACCGGCGGCGACTTCTTCAAATCCCTTGCGAAGGCCCTCGCGGCGGCTTTCGGGGCACGCTATGCGTTCGTGACGGAATGTGCGGAGGCCGATACGAGCCGGGCCCGCACCCTCGCGTTCCTCAAAGACGACACCTTCGTCGACGCCTTCGAATACGACCTGGCGGACACGCCGTGCGAGGCCGTCATCGGCGGGGACGTGGCGTATTATCCAGAGGGCGTCGAGGAGCGCTTTCCCGGGGAGGTCGGCATCGTGTCCTACCTAGGGGTGCCGTGCTACGGCGCTTCCGGGCACGTGCTGGGCCATCTGGCGATTATGCACGATCAGCCGATGACGCTCGGCCCGCCCGACATCTCGATCCTCAAGACGTTCGCCGCGCGGGCGGGCGCCGAACTGGAGCGCAAGCGCACCGAAGAGGCCCTCCGTGAGAGCGAGGAGCGCTTCCGAAGCGGCTTCGAGCACGCCTCCATCGGCATGGCGATGACGCGGGCCGACGGGCAACTCACCCTGGTAAACCGGGCCTTTTGCGCGATGCTCGGCTACACAGAGGAAGAACTCTGCAAGGTCACCTTCCAGGCCATCACGCATCCCGGCGATGTGGCCGAGAGCGTCCGGCACGTGCAGGAAGTGATTCGGGGCGAGCGGCCCTCCTTCCGGGTAGAGAAACGCTACCTGCACAAGCACGGCCACGTCGTCTGGGCGCTCACCACGGCCTCGGTCGTGCGCGATGCCGCCGGCAAGCCGTGGTACCTGTTTGCCCAGATCCAGGACATCACCGAGCGCAAGCAGGCCGAAGAGGCCTTGCAACGCGCCCACGACGAGCTAGAGCAGCGGGTGGCCCGGCGCACCGACGAGCTCTCGCAGACTAACACACGCCTGCACGAAGAGATTACCGAGCGCGAGCGGGCCGAGGCGGCGCTACGCGAGAGCGAGAATGCCTACCGGGACTTCTATATGGACGCGCCGAACGTCTACATCTCGACCGGCGTGGACGGTCTCATCAAAAGGGCGAACGAGCGCGCTGCGGAACTCTTCGGGTACGCGCTGGACGCCTTCCTCGGCAAGCCCATCCTCTCCCTCGTCGCCGACACGCCCGACGGCAAGCCGCGCGCGAAAGCGGTGTTTGCCCGGTTCCTGGAAGGCGCCGAGACCCTCGCGGAGGAGATGGAGTTCGTCCGGGCCGACGGCTCATTTTTCTGGGGCGCCGTTTCGGTGAAACCCTATCGCAACGCAGCGGGCACCATCGAGGCGACCCGCTCCATCATCATCGATATCAGCGCGCGCAAAGCGATGGAGGAGGCGCTGCGGCACCGTGTGGCGATGGAGGAGCTGATCGCGCAGATCTCGACGCGCTTCATCAACCTCGCCCCGGACGAGATCGACGACGCCATCACAGAAGCCATCGCCGGCCTCAGCCGTTTCTCCGGCTCCGACCGCAGCTTCGTCTGCCTGTTCGCCGAGGACGGACAGACGGCGCGCTTCACCCACGTCTGGCACGCCGAAGGCCCTGCGCCCCTCCTCGATCCGGCTGCGGAGATCACCCGGGACGATTTTGCCTGGACGTTTCATCATGTGCGCGAGAACCGGGTGCTGCATGTGCCACACGTGGCAGCGCTGCCGCCGGAGGCCAGCGGTTACAAGCGCCGCCTGCTGGCCGGCGGGGTACAGTCCAGCATCTGCGTGCCCATGATGCTGGAGGGCCACCCGTTCGGTTTCCTCCGCTTCGACGCCGTGCGCCAGGCCAAGACCTGGTCCGACGAAGACATCCGGCTGCTGCGCATGATGGCCGAGAGCTTCGCCGGGGCGCTGGCGCGGCGGCAGGCCGAGCGGCAGTTGCAGGCGGCCAAGGAGGCGGCGGAAGCGGCCAACCGCGCCAAAAGCGAGTTCCTGGCTAACATGAGCCACGAACTGCGCACGCCCCTCAACGCCGTCCTCGGCTACGCCCAGATCCTCAAACGCGACGCGCGCCTGACCGACACCCAGCACACCGGCCTCGATGTCATCGAGCGCAGCGGCGAGCACTTATTGACCCTCATCAACGACATCCTCGACCTCTCGAAGATAGAAGCCGGCAAGCTGGAGGTGCAGCCGTCCGAGTTTCACCTGCCCGAGTTTCTGCGGAGCATTGCCGACATGGCCCGCATCCGGGCCGAGCAGAAAGGCCTGGCGTTCCTCTACGAAGCCCTGCCGGCGCTGCCCCTCCTCGTGCGCGGCGACGAACGGCGCCTCCGGCAGATCCTGCTCAACCTGCTGGGCAATGCCGTCAAGTTCACGAAGCAGGGTGGCGTGGCGTTTAAGGTGACGTGCGACGAAGCCGGGCCCGGTCACGCCAGGCTGCGCTTCGCGGTCGAAGACACCGGCGTGGGCATCGCCCCGGACGACCTGGAGATGATCTTCCAGCCCTTCCAGCAGGCCGGCGACGCCCGCGCGCACGGGGACGGCACCGGCCTCGGCCTGACGATTAGCCGACGCCTGGTCCGCATGATGGGGGGAGATCTGCACGTGGAGAGCGTGCCGGGCAGCGGCAGCACCTTTCAGGTAGACCTGACGCTCCCCGTCGTGGGTGAGGCCCACCTGACGGCCCCGGCGCGCGGGGAGGAACGCCTCGTGATTGGCTTCGAGGGGCCGCCGAGGAAGATTCTGGTGGTGGACGACAAAACGGAGAATCGCTCCGTGCTGACGAATCTACTGGCGCCGCTCGGCTTCGTCCTCGAAGAGGCCGAGAACGGGCAGGCCGCCCTGGAACGGGCCGCCGCTTTCCGCCCCGACCTGGTGCTGATGGATCTGGTGATGCCCGTGATGGACGGCTTCGAAGCCACCCGTCGCCTGCGGCAAACGCCCGGCCAGGAGGCGGTGATAATCGTCGCCCTCTCGGCCAGCGTGTTCGAGCATAGCCGCCGGCAGAGCCGGGAGGCCGGCTGCGCCGACTTCCTGCAGAAGCCCGTCCGGGCCGCCCTCCTGCTGGACAGTCTCCGGGAGCACCTGGACCTCGCCTGGGTCTACGCCGAGGCCCCGGCCGAACGCCCCGCAGAAGGCGCGCCGGCCAAGACGCTTCAGCCGGAGGACCCCGTTACCACGGCACCGCCGCCGGACGCCCTCCGCAGGCTGCACGAACTGGCGCTGATGGGGCACGTGCAGGGCTTCCTCGCCCAGCTCGACGACGTCGATGCGCTCGGCGCCGCGTACGCTCCGTTCACCGCGCCGCTCCGCCGCTTGGCCCGAGACTACGACATGAAACGCATCCGCACTTTCCTCTCCCCTTATCTGGAGCGCACGGCATGAGCCCGACATCGCCTGAGATGGGCAAGATTCTCATCGTCGACGACACGCCGGCCAACATCAGCGTGCTTCTCGAATACCTCGACCGGCAGGGCTGCACCGTCCTCGTCGCCCGCGACGGCGAGAGCGCCCTCGAACACGCGCACTACGCCCACCCCGACCTCATCCTGCTCGACATCATGATGCCGGGCCTGGACGGCTACGAGACCTGCCGCCGCCTCAAGGCCGAGGCGGCCACGCGCGCGATCCCCGTCATCTTTATGACGGCCCTCTCGGACACCGAGGACAAGGTGCGCGGCTTCGGCGCAGGCGCGGTCGATTACATCACCAAGCCGTTCCAGCACGAGGAGGTCCTGGCCCGCGTCACCACACACCTCACCCTCCGCCGGCTCCGGCAGGCCCTCGAAACAACCAACCAGGAATTAGAGCAGCGTGTGGCTGACCGCACCGCCGCCCTCCAGCAGGCCCTCGAAGAGGTGCAACGGCTCAAGGACCGGCTCGAGAACGAGAACGTCTACCTGCGCCAGGAAATCAAGCTCAACCACAACTTCGACGAGATCATCGGGCGGAGCGGGGCACTCAAGAAAGTGCTACACCACGTGGAGCAAGTGGCCCCCACGGGCACCACCGTGCTCATCCTCGGCGAGACCGGCACGGGCAAAGAGCTGATCGCCCGGGCCATCCACCACCTCAGCCCGCGCCGCAACCGCCCGCTCGTCAAAGTCAACTGTGCGGCCCTGCCGGCCAACCTCATCGAGAGCGAACTCTTCGGCCACGAGAAAGGCGCTTTCACGGGCGCCGTAGCGCGCCAGGTGGGCCGCTTCGAACTGGCCGACGGCGGCACCCTCTTCCTCGACGAAATCGGCGACCTGCCCCTCGAACTGCAAGCGAAGCTGTTGCGCGTCTTGCAGGAGGGCGAGTTTGAGCGGCTGGGCAGCTCCCGCACCCTGAAGGTGGACGTACGCCTGCTGGCCGCCACGAACCGTAACCTGGAGCAGGCCGTGGAGGAAAGCCGGTTCCGCGAGGACCTCTACTATCGCCTCAGCGTGTTCCCCGTCGCCGTGCCCCCGCTCAGGCAGCGCCGGGACGACCTCCCGCTCCTCGTGCAGCATTTCGTGGCGAAGTACGGCAAGAAGCTGGGACGGCAGGTCACTTCGGTGCCGGGCAAGGTGATGGAAGCCCTCACGCGCTACGCCTGGCCCGGAAACGTCCGCGAGCTGGAAAACGTCATCGAACGCGCGCTCATCCTCACCCGCGGCGCCGCCCTCCGCCTCGACGCGCCCCTCGACGGGCAGGCCGCAGGGCGGGCACGGCACACAGCTGTCACCCTCGAAGAGGCGGAGCGCCAACACATCCTCGCCGCCCTCGAAGAGACGCACTGGCGCATCGAAGGCCCGTACGGCGCTGCCCTGCGGCTGGACATCAACGCCAGCACGTTACGCTCGCGAATGCGGAAGCTGGGCATCGCAAAGCGCAAGGTCTTCAGTTAACGGGCCGCTACGACCCTGCGCGAAGCGCGCAATCCGGTACGTTCTCCCGTTACTATTCGTCTCGCCACATCCGAAGAAGGGCACAAAAGGCCCTCCACGCACCCAAATACGGTTTGGCACGCAATTTGGCTTCTTTTGAGGTGGGGGAGCAACCCACCCTTACGGAGAAAGCCATGAACGCCGAATATGACGACCGGATCGATGCCTGCCTGACGCGGATCCTCCACTACGGGCGAGAGATGCGCAGCCGCGACCTCACCATCGCGGACCAGCGCGAACGCGCCATCGACGACGCCCGGCGAATGATGGGCCTCGTCGCCCGCTACCGGCATATATTGGAAGCCATGGAGCCCTGCGACTTGACCTCCCCACGGCTGGCTGCCTGACCTCCGCCTGCCCCAATGAACGACCTCTTCCCCCGACCTCCGCCCGGAGCGTCGGGGGTTTCTTTTTTCTATCGGATGGTCGTCTTCACACAAGCACATCGCTGAGCGCGGCCCGCCGCGAAATATGATCGAGCCGCGAGATAGCACGGCCCCGGCGCCTGCTCGCTGCCTGTTTCCGCCGCAGCGATCTTCCCGGCAAGCTTTGTAAAATCAACAAGAAAGATACAAATATCTTGCACTTCGCTTCTTCGGGCACATGGATTGGATAAGGGGAAAGCCAACCCGGCATCTCCTTTCTCATCCCGATCCACCGATGAAGCACACCTACGATGCGATTGTTCTGGGCGCCGGGCAGGCCGGCTATCCCCTGTCGGTTGCCCTTGCCAGGGCCGGCTGGCGCACCGCCCTCGTTGAGCGCGAGCACGTCGGCGGCACCTGCGTCAACGAGGGCTGCACGCCCACCAAGACGATGGTGGCCAGCGCCCGCGCTGCGTACCTCGCCCGCCGCGCCACCGATTACGGCCTGTGCACCGTCCCCGTCACCGTCAACATGGCGGCCGTCCGCGAGCACAAGCGAGGCATCGTCCACGCTTTCATGAACGGCGCCCGCGACACCGTTCTCGCCACCGACGGCCTGGACTTCTACGAAGGCGAAGCCCGCTTCACCGGCCCGCACGCCGTTGCGGTGCAGATGAACGCGGGCGGTACCGAGGCGCTCGAAGCGCCGAAGCTCTTCATCAACACCGGCGCCCGCCCGGCCCTCCCCCACGTCGAAGGGCTCGACGGCGTACCCGTGCTGGATTCTACCTCGATCATGGAGTTGGACACGGTGCCGGAGCACCTGCTGGTGCTCGGCGGCGGCTACATCGGGCTGGAGTTCGGACAGATGTTTCGCCGCTTCGGCAGCGCGGTGACCATCGTGCAGCGCAGCCCCCAACTTCTCCCCCGAGAAGATACCGACCTAGCCGCGGCCATTCTGGAGATCCTACAGGAGGACGGCGTGACGGTGCTGCTGGAGGCCCATGCAATGCGCGCCGCGCAAGATTCTGACGGGCGGATCCGCCTGGTGCTTCAGACCCCGGACGGCACGTGCGAAATCGCCGGGTCGCACTTACTGGCGGCAGCCGGGCGGGTGCCCAACACCGAACGGCTCGACCTGCCGACGGCCGGCATCACGGTAGATGGGCACGGCTTCATCCCCGTCGATGATCGGCTGGAGACCGCCGTGCCGGGCCTCTACGCTCTCGGCGACGTGAAGGGCGGCCCGGCTTTCACCCACGTCTCCTATGATGACTTCAGGATCGTCCGCAGCGCCCTCCTCGGTGGCCCGACGGACAGCCTCTCGCGTCGCCTGTTGCCCTACACCGTCTTCATCGACCCCCAACTCGGGCGCGTAGGACTGACCGAAGTGGACGCGCGCGCGCAAGGGAAGTCTTTCCGCGTGGCGCGGCTGCCCATGAGCCGCGTCGCCCGGGCGGTCGAGATGAGCGAGACGCGCGGGTTCATGAAGGCGCTCGTCGAGGACGGCACCGGACAGCTCCTGGGCGCCGCTGTCCTCGGCCTCGAAGGCGGCGAGATCGCAACACTTTTCCAGGTCGCCATGATGGGAGGGCTGCCTTTCACGGCCCTGCGCGACGCCGTCTTCTCCCATCCCACACTCGCCGAAGCGCTCAACACGCTCTTCACCCACGGTTTCGAAGCGGCTTGAACCCCCTGCGCCAACGTGCAGGACGAGGAGGTGGAAACCATGTCTATCGTGATGCAACAGGCGGAGCCCTTCACCCGCTCCGTCCCTACGACCGACCCCGCCGGCTGGGTAGAGACGCACGGCGATGCCTTGTACCGGTACGCCCTGGCCCAGGCGCGCGACGCCCACGTAGCGGAGGATCTGGTGCAGGAGGCCCTCCTCGCGGCGCTCCAGGCACGCCACCAGTTCGCTGGGCGCTGCTCCGAGCGCACCTGGCTCATCGGCATCCTCAAGCACAAGATCGCCGACCACTTCCGCCGTGCCGCCCGGAGGCGCCCTGTGGAAACGATCGAGGCGTTGCCGTTCGAGCAGGAGGGGTTGTTCAACGCCGCCGGCGCGTGGAAAGGCCACTGGCACCCGGAGCGCGGCCCGGCCGCGTGGGACGCTGAGCCTGCTGCCCTCTTAGAACAGGCGGAGTTTTGGAGCGTCTTGCAGGCGTGCCTGAATGAGTTGC
>JAHEMB010000017.1:11373-15638 GCA_024643915.1 Rhodothermaceae bacterium
TGCCGCCGCGCCTGGCTCGTGCCTTCTGGCTGCGCGAGGTGGAGGACCAGGGTACCGAGGCCATCTGTAAGGAGTTGGACATTACCGCGACAAACCTGTGGGTAATGCTCCACCGCGCCCGCATGCAGCTCAGGCGCAGCCTCGAAAAACAGTGGTTCGGAGCCGACGTGCCATGAGGCAACAGAACCGAATGGGTGTACGCAAAAAGATCCAGCAGCGCCTCGGCTACGCCCTGGCGCGCCGCCTGCCGCCGTGCGAAGAGGTCGCGCCCGTCCTCTCAGCTTCGCTCGACCGAAAGCTGACGCTCCGGGAGCGCGTCGTCACACGGCTCCACCTGCTCATCTGCGCAGGGTGCCGGCGCTATTTCCAGCAACTGCTCTTCCTCCGCGAGGCGATGCACCGCCATGCCCACCACTTCGAGAACGGCCAGGCGCCTGACGCCACCGCGCTCTCTCCCGAAGCTCGCGATCGCCTCAAGCGCGCCCTCTCCGACGAGTGATTTTTGCGGCGCGCCGGTGTAAGGATCGCCGCGCGCCTTCGACCAATGCGTGAGTAGCCGGTTCGCCTTCGCGGCCGGCGTGTCGTATCCCCTTCTATCTGACGAGCCGCTCCTCTCTGGGGGTGGCCTGACCTTCCCATGCGTGAACCTGTTCGTGTGCTGATCCTGGGCGGTGGTTTTGCCGGCCTGTACACCGCGTTGCACCTGGAGAAAAAGCTGCGGCGCACCGACGACGTGGAGGTGCTCCTGGTGAACCGGGACAACCATTTCCTCTTCACCCCGATGCTGCATGAGGTGGCCGCCAGCGACCTCGACATAACCCACATCGTCAACCCCATCCGCAAGATGCTGCGTCGCGTCCAGTTCTTCAACGGCGACGTGGAACACATCGACCTCGAATCAAAACAGGTAACGGTGTCGCACGGCGCCGAGCACCATCACCACGTGCTCGCCTACGACCACCTCGTCCTCGCCCTCGGCTCCATCACCAACTTCTACGACCTCCCCGGCCTCAAGGAACGCGCCCTGACGATGAAATCTCTCGGGGATGCCATCATCCTGCGCAACCGCCTGATCGAGCACCTGGAGGAGGCGGACTTCGAATGCGTGATCGGCGAGCGCGATCATCTGCTCACGTTCGTCGTGGCAGGCGGCGGCTTCGCGGGAGTCGAGACGGTGGCGGCCGTCAACGATTTTCTGCGCGAGGTGGTGGCCTTCTATCCCCACCTTGAGCGCGCACCGCTTCGTGTGGTCCTCGTCCATCCCGGCCCCGTCATCTTGCCCGAGCTGGGGGAGAAGCTTGGCCGGTACGCGCAAGAAAAGCTGGCAGCGCGCGGCGTCGAGATCCTCGTCAACACGAAAGTGCTGGACTTCGAGGAGCAGGGCGTTGCCTTCAGCGACGGCACCACGATGAAAGCCAACACGCTCGTATGGACCGCCGGCACCTCGCCGAATCCGTTGGTTGCCGGGCTGCCGTGCCTGAAGGAGCGGGGCCGCCTCCGCGCCGATCCCTTCCTCGAAGTGGAGGGGCATCCCGGCGTCTGGGCACTCGGCGACTGCGCCTTCATTCCTGATCTGCGCACCGGCCAGCCCTACCCGCCGACTGCCCAGCACGCCCTCCGCCAAGGGAAGGTCGCCGCCCACAATATCGCGGCTTCGATCCGGGGCGGCCAGAAGAAAGCGTTCACCTTCAAAACCATCGGGCAGCTCGCCGCCATTGGACGACGCACCGGCGTCGCCAACATCCTGGGCGTCAACTTCTCCGGCTTCGTGGCCTGGTGGCTGTGGCGTACCATCTACCTCAGCAAGCTGCCCCGCTTCGAGAAGAAGCTGCGCGTGATGTTGGACTGGTCGCTCGATCTCGTTTTCTCCAAGGACCTCGTCCAGTTCGCCACCTTCCGCGCCCCCACCGTCTCGCACCGCGACGACCAGGAACCCCTGGCGCCGGGCCGTACACCCGCCAATGGACGGGAAGCCGTCTCCGTCGGGTGAGGCAGATTGCTCGACGGCACGGCTGTAAGGTCGTGCGGGCTGCTGCGACCAATGAGCAGCACCAGGAAACCGTGCAGCATCCGTCCTTGAGATGAATACCAACCTGTTGATCCATAACAAAGGGCAAGGCATGCGGCTGGATCTGTCGCGTCGCAGCGACCTCCTGAAGTCGAAAGGAGTCGCCCTGCGGCAGGCGGTACGGACGCACTGGCCCGAGTACCTGATGGAAGCGGCGCTGCTGGGCCTCTTTATGGTGTCGGCGTGCCTGTTCACCGCCCTCCTCGAACATCCCGCCTCGCCCGTCCGGCAGGCTATCGCCGATCCTTTCGCGCGCCGCGCCCTCATCGGCCTGGCGATGGGGCTCACGGCCATCAGCCTGATCTACTCGCCGTGGGGCAAACAGTCGGGCGCCCACTTCAACCCTGCCGTCACGCTGACCTTTTACCGGCTCGGCAAGGTAGCGCCGTGGGATGCCGTCTTCTACGTGGCGGCGCAGTTCGCGGGGGCGGTGGCCGGGGTGATGCTGGCCGCCGCGCTGCTCGGCCCGGCCGTCATGGACACAACGGTCCATTACGCTGCCACCCGGCCCGGGGCGCAGGGGGTGGCCGTCGCCTTCGCCGCCGAGGCCGTCATCGCCTTTGGGCTCATGATGATGGTGCTGACGGTGTCCAACCGGGCGAATGTGGCGCGGCTGACGGGGCTGTGCGCGGGCCTGCTCGTCGCTGCCTTCATCACCTTCGAGGCGCCGCTCTCGGGCATGAGCATGAACCCGGCGCGCACCTTCGGTTCGGCCCTCTCGGCCCATGCCTGGACAGCCCTCTGGATCTACTTCACCGCGCCGCCTCTGGGGATGCTGCTGGCCGCCGGCCTGTACCGCCGGTTCTCCCGGCGGCGGGACGTCGTCTGCGCCAAGTACCATCACCAGAACGACCGGCGCTGCATCTTCTGCGAATATCACGGCGGGGCGCCTCCCGAATTCTGCGGGACGGGCCGCGCCCACCCCTCAACAACCCCCTGAACGAAAACGTCCATGGAAACCTCGATTCGCACCCTCCGGCGGCACCGCTGGGCCGTGGTGCTCACCACCCTCGCCCTGCTCGGCTGCCTCACCCTCACTACTGGCTTTACGACCCGCGACGGCGAGGTGCACCACACGACGACCTTCGTCGGCGTCAAGGCCAACACCGGGCACGCCCTGCACACGACCGTCGAGGGCCAGAGCATCCTGACCCTGTCCGACGACTTCCAGATCCCCGACGCGCCCGCCCCCCACTGGCAGGTCGTCGATTCGAAAGGCAATGTCTATCTGCTCCAGCGCCTGGTCGTCAAGGGCGACGTTTTCCACCGGACGATCACGGTGCCCGCCTACGTGCCCGACATCGCCACGGTGCAGATCTGGTGCGCGTGGGCCGAGACCCTTCTGGGCGAAGCCGCTTTCACACAGCCGGTGAAATAACCCTGCGATACTGGACGGCGGCGGGCTGGATGGCGCCCTCCCCCAGGCAAGCGATCCTGCCCCTTTCGCCCCTGGCCTGCCGACGTCCTCGATCTTCCTCCTCACCTACAGAACAGAGCCCATCATGGAATCGCTCAAGACCCGCCTGGCCCTGGCATTCGCCCTCCTGTTGCTGGCCGCCGCCGCGCAGGCACAGACCCTCGACAAGAAAGTGCTGACGCTCGATGGGGCCAAACAGGTGGCCGCGGCCGCCGCTGCTGAAGCAAAGAAAAACAATGCCGGCGGCGTCATCGCCGTGGTGGATGACGGCGGCAACCTGATGTACCTGGAACGTATTGACGGCACGTTCGCAGCCGGCGCCCGCGTCTCCATTGGCAAGGCTCGCACGGCGGCCCTCTTCAAGCGCCCCACCAGCGTCTTCGAGAAACTCGTCAACGACGGGCGCACGACGATGGTGGCCCTCGATGACTTCACCCCGCTGCAGGGCGGCGTGCCTATCCTGGTCGATGGGCAGATCGTCGGCGCCGTCGGCGTCAGTGGCGCCAACAGCGCGCAGCAAGACGAAGAGCTCGCCCTCACCGGCGCCGCTGCGCTCCAGATGCACGGCACGAACGGGACGAATGGGACGAGCGACACGAATGGAACAAGCGCCGCCGCAAAGCCCGCCCCCGTCACCTACTTCGCCGGCAAGGACGTGAAAGCGGCCTTTGCCAAGGGACAGCCGCTCCTCGAAGTGGAGGGCTACAAGGTGCACGCCAGCCACCGTGAGCAAGCCGGGATGGCCGAAGTGCACACGCTCGACACTGACATCATCTACGT
>JAHEMB010000503.1 GCA_024643915.1 Rhodothermaceae bacterium
GAGGAGACCGAAGCCAGCGGCCAGCCCACCATCGGCGCCCCCGGGCAGGATGGCCTCGGCGTGCTCCTCCAGGGCTATACCGAAGCCGCCAACGTGGACGTGGTGCAGGAGATGGTCAACCTCATCGCCGCGCAGCGCGCCTACGAGATCAACTCGAAGATGGTCACCACGAGCGAGGACATGCTCCAGGTAGCCAACAACCTCAAACGCTAGGCTGAAAAGATCATGCGCATCCTCTTCCTTGCTCTTCTCGTTTTCGCACCCGCCCTCCCCGCCATCGACAGCGGCGAGGTAACAACGCGGGTTCAAACGGTGGCGGAGCACGCACTGCATAAGCGCTACCCTGATTTAGAGACGCACCTGAAAGTCCGCGTGCTCCGGCTGAGTGACGGCCTGAAAAAAGGAGAGATTGTCAAGGTTGCCTTTCCAAGCAAGGGAGCGGTGCCCCGCGCGCACACCCAGGTCGCACTCTTAACAAACAGGGGCGAAAAGGCCGGGTGGGCTTTGCTCTACGTAGCCCACTACGACTCGGTCGTCGTCACCCGCGACAAGGTGCTCCGAGGCGAAGAGGTGAAAGCCGAGGCCATGCAGACAGCCTGGACCGAAGTCACCAATATCCACGGAGCGCCGCTTAGGCCAACTGCCCTGAGCACCACAGACGCGCCGCTTTATGCGGTGCGCTCGCTCCAGGGCGGCCGCGTGCTCCGGCAGAGCGATGTACGGCAGGCCTTTGCCGTAGAGACGGGCGGTGCCGTCTCCATGCGATACCGGCGGGGCCGCATTGCCCTCGACCTGGCAGGCAAGGCGCGGCAGTCCGGCCACGTCGGCGACGTGATTCGGCTCTACGCGCCGGAGACGGACAGCCATTACCGCGCACGCCTCACCGGCGAGGGTACGGCGGTGTGGATCGAAACGCTGTGATGTTTTCTGAGGCTCATAAACCAATTGAATGACTGCGATGAAGAGGAATGGAAGAATGGACAAATGGACGAGTGGACGAGGCTGGGCCTTCTGCGCTCTGCTGTTCCTCTTGCTCTTGATGCCCGCCGCACAGTGCTGGGCGCAGCCTTCCCTTTATGCTGACCCCAAAGCCAACGCCGTGGGGGATCTGCTCACGATCATCCTGGCGGAGCGGACGGCAGCACAACGTGAGAGCGGCTACGAAAACCGCTCCCAGGCCGGCATGGGCGGCGGCGCAGGCGTCGATGGCGACGACCTCTCGGGCCGCTTCGCGGTGGACGCCTCCTTCAACAAACAGGCACGCAACCACAACGAGACGGTGCAGCGCGACCTCCTCCAGGGCACGATCACGGCGCAGATCATCGAAGTCGATGCCGGGGGCAACCTGGTGCTCAGGGGGGAGCGGCACCTCAACGTCAATGGCGTAACGCATCTGATGAAGGTGGCGGGCCGCGTGCGCCCGGCGGATATCCGCCACGACAACACCATCTTCTCCCACCAGATTGCGGAGGCCGACATCGAGTACCGGCGCGATGGAATGGGACGCAAGTTCATCAATCCCGGCCTTTTCGCCAGGGTGGGTGTGGCAGCCGTCCTCGGCGCCGCTCTCTTCTTCGCAACCCAATGAGCTTTTTCTTTCCGATGAACGCTGCGATCCGACTTGTCTTCGTAAGCACGCTCGCCGTCTTCTTCATTGCCGTGCTCCCGCTGGGGGCGCAGGCGCAGGAGGGCGGCACGGCGCGGCTGAAAGAGTTGGTGGTGGTGGAGGGCGCCGCGCCGATTCAACTCATCGGCTACGGCCTCGTGGTGGGGCTGGACCGCACGGGCGACCGGGCACGCGGGCAACGCGGCGCGCCCTATACCGTGCGGAGCATCGCCAACATGCTGCTGCAATTTGGCATCGCCGTCGATCCTGAGATGCTGGCCTCGCGCAACGTGGCCGCCGTGATGGTGACCGCGACGATGGGGCCCTTCACCGGGGTGGGGAGCACGACCGACGTGACGGTGTCGGCGCTGGGTGACGCGCGCTCGCTTTCCGGCGGCGTGTTGCTGCAAACGCCGCTCCTCAATCCCCTCACCAAGCAGGTGCACGTGATGGCGCAGGGGCCGCTCTCGACGGGCGCCGTGCTGGCGTCCAGCCAGGGATCCAGTGTGAAGGTCAACCACACCAATACCGGGCGCATCCCCGGCGGCGGCCTCGTCGTCGCCGCGCTGTCGACCGCGTTGGCTGAGGAAACGCTCGGCCTCGTCCTGAAACAACCTGACTTTACCAACGCGATGCGCGTTTTCGAAGCGGTCAATGCGGTTTTCCCCGATGCGGCGGAGGTGGTGCATCCGGGGCTCGTGCGCGTGACGGTGCCCGAAAACAGCAGCGGCGCGGCAGGGGTGATGGCCGCGTTAGAAGCCCTGACGATCTCGGTGGATGTGCCGGCACGCGTCGTCATCAACGAGCGGACGGGCACCATCGTTGCCGGGGGCGGCGTGCGGATCGGTGAGGTGATGGTAACCTACGGGAGCATCGTCATTGCGACGCAGGCCGAGCCGTTCGTCTCACAACCCGCACCCCTCTCGCAAGGCGAAACGGTGGAGGGTACGGTAGGCACGGCAAGTGTGGAGGAAGAGGGATCGCGCTCCGTCGTGCTCCCGCCCAACACAGACGTCAACGAACTGGCTGCCGCCCTCAACGAACTCGGCCTGACTGCCCGCGACGTTATCGCCATTTTCCAGGCCATTGACCGGGCCGGTGCCCTGCAAGGCGAACTCGTCATCCTTTAACCCCATGATGCCATGAACGTAGCCTCCCTCGGCTCTTCGCCGGCCAACGACCCCACGGCCCGCCGCCCCCAGTCGCCTGAGGCGGCGGCGCGGCAATTCGAGGAGGTGCTGGCCCGCCAGTTCGTGCAGGTGATGACCGACGGCCTCTTCAAATCCAGCCTTTCCGGCGAGGAAGGGCCGGGCTGGATGCAGGGCCAGGCTGAGGCACAGCGCGACGTGATGACCGACGTGCTGGCCCGCCATCTCACCGAGAACGGCGCCCTCGGCATCGCCGACCTGCTGCTGCGGCAATGGGATGTAGCGAGAGCAGAGGAGGACAGATCGCAGCGGGAAGAGAAGGGAACACTACGGCACGATCACCTGGGCAATTCTTCCATCCTATAGTTGCGGCCATGATGAACGAAACACAGAAGAACGGACCGGACCGCCTCGTCGAAAACCTGGTTGCGACGTTGTGGCAGGAGAAGGACGCCCTCGCTGAACTGGGCGGCCATTTTGGGCAGCAGGTAGAGGCGCTCCGGCAACAACAACCCGGCCTGCTCCAAGAGGCGACGTTGGCGGCCAACGACGCAGTCGGTGCTCTCGGGAAGCTCCGGCAAGTGCGGCTCCGCCAGATGCGTTTGCTGGCCCGCGTCCTCGGGCTGGAGGCCGAACCGACCTCCCTGGAGACGCTGGTGGAGGCCCTCGGCAAGGAGGCCGCGCATCCCTTGCAGACGGCCCGCGCTGCCCTCCGCACCGAAGCCGAACATACGCGCCGTCGCTGTGAACTGCTGGACTTTGCCCTGCGGTACGCCGCGCAACTGGGGCAGGACCTGCTGCTCAGCTTTCAGGACCTCGACGCCGCGCCCTCAGCCCGGCTCTACACGGCCGCCGGGAGCAGCGCCTCGGCAGCCCAGCGTTCATTCCTCGACCAGATCGGCTGAAGACAATGGGCAATGAGCAATTAACAATGAGGAAGGAGCAATGAGGCAAAGAGAAAGGGCAGCAAGGGCAAGAAACCGAACCGCTTCAGGCGGACACGGCTTCCTGTCCATTCAGCAGCCATTACGCATTGTTCATTGCCCATTGTTCATTGAGCGTACACCGCTATGAACAACCTCCTTGAAATAAGCCGCC
>JAHEMB010000504.1 GCA_024643915.1 Rhodothermaceae bacterium
GGACGGCATCAGGTGCCGTTCGAGGCGCGGGGGCTGGCGAGCGGCGTGTACCTCTACCGCCTAGAGATGGGCGACCGCGTGTTGAGCAACACCATGGTGCTCTCGAAATGACTCTATCTTATTCCCGAAGACAGATGCGTGCGCGACTCTATTGGCTGATGAGCTTGCTCCTCGTCGCCCCTGCCGCCTTCGCGCAGATGGGCTACGGTGGCTACGTGGAGGCCGGTGCCAGCTACCACGCCTTCTTGGCCGACCGCGACGAGGCCGGCCTGGAGACGGCCCTGCACCGCGCGGGCGAGGGCGCCGCCAACACTCTCGACGAGGGTCTGTCCGACTGGTACGGCGTCTACCTCGGCGGGCTGTTGCTGGGCAAGGACGATAGCGTGTGGCGCGGCGAGGCCACCTTCCAGCGGCGCTTCGGACAACACAGTTTCCTCTACAGCGCCTCGCACAGCCGCATGTTCGGGCGCCGCTGGATCAGCCACACCTCCCTCAGCAGCAGCAGCAACGGCTTCTACAACCCGCGCCTGCGCCTGGACGTGCAGGCCGCGCGCAAGTGGCTGGCGAAGGAGCAACTCATCACCCTCGTCGGCCTCTCGTACATCGACGCCCGCGACGTGCACCGCGACTATAGCGCCCTCCTCGAAGCGCACTACTACCTCAGCCCGCAGTGGGTGGCGCAGGGCGGGGTGCGCTGGACGCTCAGCACGCCCGGCAGCGCCCACTCGCGCTACTACTCGGCCTCTCTCACCCACGGGCGGCCCGGCCGGTTTTTCATCGTGATGCGGGGCGGCTGGGGCAACGAGGCGTACGTCGTCACCGAGCCCCTGACGATCTTCACCGACTACCTCAGCCACGAGGTTTCGCTTTCCTGGCGCCAGTGGATCCGCGGCGGTTGGGGAGTCAACCTTTCGGCGACGCACTACGGTAACACGTTCTACCAGCGGCGCGGTATTCAATTCGGTCTTTTCAAACACATGAGCAGAAAGGGTCGATGAAGTTCGACGAGACAACGGGTAGCCGACCAGCCTACTGGGGCGGCGCCTCCACCTTCCTCTTTCAGCACCGAGGGACGGCCCGGCTGACGGGACGCCGCGCCCTCCTGCGGTCTGCTCTGGGCCTGGCGATCTTTTTTACGGCGGCGTGGGTGATGATCCTTCAACTCATCGGTCCGGCATGGGGCTATTTCTATGTTTTCTGGTTGGAGGCCCTCGGCCTGCCAGGTCGCGTAGTGCTCACCTATTACGAGTGGCTCGGTGGCCTGCTCTTCCCCGTCCCCTACCTCGACGTGGCTGCCGCCCCCCCTTCGCAGACGGTTCTCTTCGCGACGGGCGCCGTGACGGTTCTGCTGTACCTGGCCTCTTACTTCGTGCCCCGGAGGATGGTGCCAGGGACATACTTTCTGCGCGCCGCCCTCTTCGTGCAAGCCACTGCCGTGATCTTTTTCGCCTGCTGGCCGGAGGCGTTTCCCTATACCCTGGCGCAGTATCTCAAGGGCCTCACCACGGCAAGCCTCTTCGTGGCAGCGCTGGCGCCGCTCGTCCTCGGCTTCACCTTCTACCCGCTCGATTTCACGCTTGGCCAGAAGGCAAAGCTGACCGTGGTGATTATGGGATACATGACCGTCATGGTGCCGATGCAGTACATCGCGCAGGGCGCTGTCATCCACCACGGCTCACTCCTGTTCATGCCCCTCCTTTATCTCTTCTTCGGGCTGCCGCTCAACGTCCTCGCCCTGATTGCCCTCTACGCCTGGGGGATGAGTTGGGAAGGCGCCACAGCACACGCCGGCACCACCCCGGTCCCGGCGATCCTCACCGAGCGCGCCGCCCTGCTGGAGTTGGAAGCCGACGTGCGGCAGTGCCGGACGCACATGGAATCGATTGAGCAGGCCCTTGCGCAGGATCAGCGCGCCGTGGATGCAGTCGAGGAGGACTTCGTGCACCGCACCCTGCTGCTGCTGGCCACCTTTCGCGACTACGTCCATCAGACGAGGCAGCGCCGGATCGAAGCGCGCATCCGGCACCTGGAGGCGCTTTATGCTCCGTCCAACGAGGAAATCGCGTCGCCCGAAGACCAGCGCCCCGCCCGCCAGATCAAGCAATGGCGCCGCCGCATTCCTCGCTCGCCCTCCGAATGACTGGTGCAGGCTCAGGCATAGCGTTTCAGGTTCGATTCCCTTCTTCGTTCCCTCTCGCATTGCACGTTCTACATGCCGCCGTTGCCCCTCCTTCACTCTTCACCTTTTGCATTCGTAGATTGTTGGGGTAGTCGCCTCGATTTGTGAATGAAGGAGGGCCGTCCCCGTGCAGCCTTCGTCCGACATCACCCGGCTGCTTTTGAGGTGGAACGAAGGAGACGAGCAGGCCCAGCACCAACTCGTCCCTCTGCTCTACGAAGAGCTACGCGGGCTGGCCCAGGCCCGCATGCGGCAGGAACGTCCTGATCATACGTTGGGGACGACCGGCCTCGTTCACGAGGCGTACCTGAAGCTGGTTAATCTCACAGGGGTCCAGTGGAACGATCGGGCCCATTTCCTGGCCCTACTGTCGCGGGTGATGCGGCGTATTCTGGTAGATTACGCGCGCGCCCGGCAGGCAGCGCGGCGCGGCGGCGCACAACTGCGCGTGCCGCTGGCAGAGGAACAGCTGGTGCCGGATACCCAGGTAGAGGCCGTCCTGGAACTGGAAGAAGCCCTCTCACAGCTTGAGATAGAGCATCCCCGCCCGGCGCAGGCCATCGTCCACTGTTATTTCGGTGGCCTGACGAACGAGGAAGCTGCCGACGTGCTGGGCCTCTCGCGGGCTACCGTCGAACGCGATTTGCGCTTCGCCCGGGCGTGGCTGGCCCGATCGCTAGGGCAAGCCTTTCAATTTGACGCCATGTGAATCGCGCCCTTCCCACCCACCGCGCGTGCCGCGTCATGGATAGGCCGAAGGACAAGACCAGGGCGGAACGGATACGCCGGCTCTTCGACGAGGTGGTGGACCTGGCGCCCGAGGCACGGGCGGCCCGCCTTCGCGAAGCCGAACGCCAGGATGCCGACGTGTGCCGGGCGGTCGAGGCCCTGTTGTCGGCCGACGAAGGGGCGGAGGCATTGCTGGACAGCTATCGGCAGCGGGTGCAGGGATACCGGGAGACCGTGCTCGGCGAGGCCCCCCCCGGCGCGGATCTCGTCGGACAAACCGTGGCCCACTACATCGTGCTCGAATGGCTGGGCGGCGGCGGCATGGGCGACGTCTTCAAAGCCTGGGACACGCGCCTCGACCGGACCGTCGCCCTCAAGTTCCTGCGGCCCTACCTCAGCACGCACGACGAAGCCAAGCATCGCTTCGTGCAGGAGGCGAAGGCAGCCTCCGTGCTGGACCATCCTAACCTCTGCACCATCTACGAAATCGGTGAGTCGAACACCCGGCAGCTTTTCATCGCCATGCCCTGCTATGGCGGCGAGACCCTCGGCGCGAAGATCGCCCGCGGGCCGATGCCGGTGGAAAAGACCGTGCAGTACGCCATTCAGATGGCCGAAGGACTGCAACGGGCGCACGAGGCCGGCCTCGTCCACCGGGACGTAAAGCCCGCCAACGTGATGGTGACCGAGCATGAGGGCATTAAAGTGCTCGACTTCGGCATTGCCAAGATCGCCGACACGGATCAGACACGCACGGGGGCACGGATCGGGACGGTAGCGTACATGAGTCCCGAACACGCGCGGGGCGAGCCGGCCACCCCACAGATGGACGTGTGGTCGCTGGGGGTGGTGCTCTACGAAATGCTC
The DNA here is from genome assembly GCA_024643915.1 of Rhodothermaceae bacterium. Classification (GTDB taxonomy): domain Bacteria; phylum Bacteroidota; class Rhodothermia; order Rhodothermales; family JAHEMB01; genus JAHEMB01. Next base: position 3,776 of record JAHEMB010000504.1, read on the forward strand.
ACTGGCATGCGCCCTTTCCAGGGTGCCCACGAGGCGTCAATCCTCCTCGCCATCCAGACGCAGGACCCTGCACC
>JAHEMB010000505.1 GCA_024643915.1 Rhodothermaceae bacterium
TTCCTGCGGATGCTCCGCCATGTTACAGAATTCTCACACAAAAAGCCAGCTTCTGAGACGTGCATCTCTCAGAAGCTGGCTCGCCAAAGGGACGGAAAAACAGCCGTCAGGGCAGACGGCACAAACGCGGAAGGTTTGCGATGTCGGGTTGTGGACCGAACGCAGGAACAATCTAAAGGTGCATTACCGAATGCCTGAATCGAGTACCAGCGTAATCTCTTTGATCTCGTTGGCTTGCACTTCTACCTGGCTAGGCCGCAGCCCACGCGGTTCCACGGCCATTATCTTACCAACGCTTTCCTCCGGATCGCGGGCGGGACGCAGCCGGTAGGTACCCGGCGCGAGCATCACTTCGAAGTTGCCTTCCTCGTCGCTCTGAAACGTCTTGACGACCTCACCGCCAGGGTTGAGCACTTCGATGGTTGCACTCACCGGGACCGGACTGCAATCTTTCTCGGACGAAGGCGCCGGGCACGTGGGCCCCATTAACAGTTTACCCCGGAGGCCGGAATCCATGGCTGTCTTCGAATTGCTGGACGAAAGCGCATTAAAGGCGTCACAGCCCATTGCGAAAAACAAAAGCAAGAACGTCACCTGAACGCAGAAGAGGCACTGTTTCATGGGGTTATTTTCCTCTCAAAATTCCTCGTGGTTTCTATGGCACGTTCAATCCTGGCGCAAGGGGGCAGTTCCTAAGAGGCGTGACCAAAACACGGTTGATCCTGGGGTGCATGGCATTGATAATAAGATATTTACAACGATGCGTACTCTGGCGTGCACTGCCTCGGTTCGTGCGCCCTCAGCCGGCCTGCTACAGCGGTTCATGAATACCGAGGCATTTGTGCCTTTCGGCTTGCATTTCTGACCTGATTCGCCTATCCATACTGTATCACTTCGTACAGCCGCGCTGAAGGATTAGTATTCGCTCTGTTTTGGCACCTCCTTGCGGTCGGCGCTGCGCCCTGGACGCATCTGCTCTCAACAATACTCAGAGGTAATCATTATGGAAGCTCCTCCAACCCTCATCCGGCTCCCCAACGGCATCGAGAAAACGGCCAAGTACCGCCTCGACGACACGAAGGACCTCTCGCCGGACCAGTTTCGGCGGCTGGTGGCGCACCGCGCCCGGCAACTCATCGACCCGAACATCGGGGTGGTAGAGACCGAGAGTGAACGGCGCGCCCTGGAACGGAAAATCGACGAGCACTTCGAGAAGGTGTTTCAGACGGCGGACTTTCTGCCCGTCTCGTTCCTCATGGTGGGCGCCGAGCGCGCCAAGGCCGTCTGCCGCATCCGCACGTCCACCTCGCTCGGCACCGGTTTCCTGGTGGCGCGCAACATCCTGATGACAAACCATCACGTATTGGAGACCGCCGCCGAGGCGGGCCGGAGCGTCGCCGAGTTTGGGTTCGAGGCGGACAGCGCTACGCTGCGTGTGCCCCTCAATCCCTCCCGGTTCTTCATCAACGACGAGGACCTCGACTTCGCGATCTGCGCCCTCGAAGAAGGCTTCGTGGAGGACGTCGCGCCGATTGTGCTGCGGCGCAACCCGGCGCTCGTCACGCGCAACGAGCGCGTCAGCATCATCCAGCATCCGCGCGGGCGGCCCAAAGAGGTGGCCCTGCACGAGAACGACGTGACGCGCGTGCGTGACAAGGTGATCTGGTACCACACCGATACCGAACCCGGCTCCTCCGGCAGCCCCGTCTTCAACCAGGCCTGGGAGCTGGTGGCCCTGCACCACGCCGGCTGGCATGACAACGGCGACGTGAAGAACGAGGGCATCCGTATCTCGGCCATCGTCGAGCACATCCTCAACCCACGCCGCCGCGAGAGCCTCAACCACGAGACGTTTGAGGACCTCCTGGGCGTCACGCCGGATACCTCCCCCTACCTCGGCTTCTTCGACCGCTTCGGCGCCGATCACGAAGGGGTGGAGGTGGAAGTGCCGGACCACGTCGGCACGCGGGAGTTTATCGACGTGGGCTTCTGGAACATCGAGCATTTCAACAACCGTGTGGCGCCGGAGCGCGTGGAGCGCGTGGCCGAGGTGGTGGCGCACCTGTCCATGGACGCTCTCGGCCTGACCGAGGTGCAGGAAGGCGCCCTCGAACAGCTCGTCACCGCCGTCGGGCAGCGCGGCCAGGCCCTCGATTTCATCCTCGGCGACGCGCCCGGCAGCCAGGACCTCGCCGTCCTCTTCGATAAGGAGACGACGACGGCGGAGTTGCGCGACGACCTCATAGAGCGCCACCGCGACCGGCTCGAAGCGAAAACGCCGGCCGGCAGGTCGGCCTTCCCGCGCTTCCCGCTCTTCGTCCAGTGTTCGGTGGCGGACGACGAAAGCAATACAGCGGTGGATTTCCTGATGATCGTCGTTCACCTGAAAGCCTTCGGCGACGCGGAGAGCCGGGCGCGGCGGCGGCTGGCTTCGGAGATCCTGGTGGAGATCATTGAGGAGGTGCGGCAGCGCGAACGGCTCCCCGTCGTCCTCGGCGGCGACTTCAACGAGCGGCTCGACAACGACGTGCTCGGCAGCCTCAAAGACTCGCCGGACCTGCTCTCGCTTACCCTCGACGACGCCACGGGCGACGCCATCTCGTTCGTCGGCAGCCGGCACCGCTCGCTCATCGACCACGTCCTCGTCAGCAGCGACGTGCAACTCGGCGACATCTCCGGCGACGACGCGGCCATCGTCCGCTTCGATCAATCGACGCGCGACTTCGCCTCGGCGGTGAGCGACCACGTGCCGGTGGTCATCCGCATCGTCTTCCGCGACCACCCGCTGAGCCTCCGCACGCCGACCAACGGCGAGGCGCCGGAAGCCTTGCAGATCGACATCCCTGAAGCCGCCGACCGCCTCCGCCTGCTCTTCGAGTAAGCAGCCACTCTGAACCGGGAACGGCGAGAGGCCGGTGGAGTAGCTGCCCTGAGCCGCTTGCGCGGCTTGCGTATGGACGTGTGAACGTTTGGACGTGGTTTGATTTTTCCACGTCCATACGTCCACACCCCCACACGTCCACACAATCCCAAGCACTTCCACCGGCCCTTTTGCTTTTGCCATGTCTGACAAAGTGAAGAAGAGCGACGCCGAATGGCGCGAGGAGCTGACGCCGGAGCAGTACCGCGTCACCCGGCAGAAAGGCACCGAGCGTGCGTTCACCGGCGAATATGTGGATCATAAGGGCGAGGGCGTGTATCGCTGCGTGGCCTGCGGCATGCCGCTCTTTTCGTCCGAGACGAAGTACGACAGTGGCAGCGGCTGGCCCAGCTTCTACGAGCCCGTCGATGCGGCCAACGTAGCCGAAGAGGAGGACCGCAGCCTGGGGATGCGCCGCACCGAAGTGCTCTGCGCCGCGTGCGAGGCCCACCTCGGCCACGTCTTCCCCGACGGCCCGCGCCCCACTGGCCTGCGCTACTGCATCAACTCCGCCGCCCTGGACTTCGACCCGGAGACAGAGGGGGAATAGGCGCGGGCGCTGCTGCAAGCGTTTGTGCCGGCTCCTGCTCGGGCGCTGCCGAGGCGTATTTGCGATAGATCAGGATGGAGATGGGCGTGTCGTGCGCGAGCCGCTCATGGCGGCTAGAGAAAAGGACCGGCTCCAGCCCCCACACCTCCGATGCGCCGATCACCACGAGGTCGTAGCCCGCTCTGGCTTCTTCAACGACGGCTTCCTGCGGGTCCTCGTGCTCGACGACTTTGAGGTCGAGGCCGTCGCGGGCAAAGTGCTCCGCCTCTGCCGACAGCCCCAGGCGGGGTGCTTCTGCCGCCCGATGGGGGGGGACGATGTGGAGCAGGGTCACGTGGGCGCCCGTTTGCACACCGATGCGATGTGCCAGGGCAAGG
>JAHEMB010000506.1 GCA_024643915.1 Rhodothermaceae bacterium
TTCACCATCGTCACCGGACACACCTGTGACGATGCTGAGCCGGACTGGGTGGCCCTCGCGCGGGCCGGCACGCTCGTCATCCTGATGGGACTGGGCCGCCTGCCCGTCATTACAGCCCGGCTGATTGAGGCGGGCCTCGCGCCCGAGACGCCAGCCGCCGTCGTCCGCGCGGGCAGCACGTCCGAGCAGCAGGTCGTCACCGGCACCCTGGCAACCATCGGGGCAGCAGCAGCGGCATTGCGCCCGCCTGGCGTCGTCGTGGTGGGCGAAGTCGTGGGACTCCAGCCGCACCTCGCCTGGTTCGACCCGGCCGCCGCGGCTACCAACGCATTCCCCGCCGTAACCCCCGTGGCGCCCCGCCCTTCCCTCGCCTCACCCTACGCCGTTCCGGCCTGATCAAGATGGAGAAGATCTGGACGACCGACGAACTGAATCGCCTCGACGCGCTCTTTACCGAGAGCACGCCCGACGTGGCGCTGCGCTGGGGCCTGGAGACGTTCGGGCAGGACCTCGCCCTTGCCACGGGCTTCGGCCCCTCCGGCGTGGTGCTGATGCACCTCGTCTCCCTCCTTGAGCCAGCGATGACCGTCTTCTACCTCGACACCGATCTGCTCTTCGACGAGACCTACGCGCTGCGCGACCGGATAGAAGCACGGCTGGGCCTAACTTTCACGCGGGTCGCCGGGCCATCGCTCGACGAACAGGCTGTGGCAGCGGGGCCGGCGCTATGGCGACGCGAGCCGGATCGATGCTGCTTCTTGCGCAAGGTGCAGCCCCTCCGCCACTTCCTCGCCACCAGACGCGCCTGGATCAGCGGCCTCCGTCGTGACCAATCCGCCACAAGGGCCGACGTGCAGATCGTCGGCTGGGACGCCGCCAATGGCCTCGTAAAAATCAACCCCCTCGCCGCCTGGACCTCGAACGACGTGTGGCGCTACATCCAGGCGCACAACCTGCCCTACAACGACCTGCACGACGCCGGCTACCCGAGCCTTGGGTGCCGCCCGTGCACGCGCCCCGTTAGTGTTGGCGAAAACGAGCGCGCCGGGAGATGGGCGGGGCGTGTGAAGACCGAATGCGGCATCCACCTTCAACCCCAGGCAGCCTGAGATGAACGTCTATCCCGTTTTCCTGAACGATTTGCACCAGCGGCGGTGTGTCGTCTTTGGCGGCAACCACGAAGCCGAGCGCAAGGTGCAGCGTCTGCTCGACTGCGGCGCGGACGTGACAGTGGTCGATCCGACAGCGACGGAAACGCTGGCACGATGGGCCTCAGAAGGGCGGCTGAGGTGGACACGCCGCCGCTACCGGCCGGGGGATCTGAAGGGTGTTTTCCTGGCCATCGTCGCCGAAACGAATCCACCGCGAACAGCACCGATCTGGCGGGAGGCACAGGAGGAAAATGTGCTACTCAACGCGATGGATGATGTGCCGCATTGCTCGTTTGTCGCGGGCAGCGTGGTGCGGCGCGGGCCGCTCGTAATCTCGATCTCAACAAGCGGTTGCGCCCCCGCCCTTTCCGTCCGCATCCGCGAGAAGCTGGAAACCCTGTTCGGGCCGGAATACGGCTCCCTGCTCGAACTGCTGGGCGGGCTGCGCGACGAGATGGTCGCCCGCTTCCCTGACTTCAACGAGCGCCGCCGCCGCTGGTACGACCTGGTGGATTCAGACCTGCTAGATTTGCTCAAGGCCGATCAGGCAGAATCGGCTCGTCAACGCACTGAGGATCTCTTACATTAACAGGGTGATGCGTGGGGTTTATTGCGGCATAGGTCCCGCCCGGCACTTTCACGAATCGCTTCTTCTCCAATCCCAATCCTACCCAAGGAGGAACGCATCATGGCAACCCTCACCAAAACCGTGCTCGTCTCGACCGACTGGGCCGAGGATCATCTCACGCAGGACGGCTTCCGCTTCGTCGAGGTGGACGTCGATACGTCCGCCTACGACCAGGGCCACGCGCCCAGGGCCGTCGGCTGGAACTGGCAAACGCAGCTGCAGGACGCGCCGCGCCGCGACATCGCCTCGCAGGAGGCGTTCGAGCGACTCCTCAGCCAGGCAGGCATAACACCGGACACGACCATCGTCCTCTATGGCGACAACAACAACTGGTTCGCCGCTTTTGCCTACTGGCTGCTTAAAGTCTACGGCCACGAAGACGTAGTGCTGATCAACGGCGGGCGCAAGAAGTGGCTGGCCGAACACCGCCCCGTGACGACCGAGGCGCCGCAGCATGCCGCAACGGCCTACAAGTTCACGAATCCTAACGCGTCCCTGCGCGCCCTCAGCAAAGACGCGCTTGCGCACCTCAACCAGGCCGACGCCGCCCTCGTGGACGTGCGCTCGCCGGACGAGTTCGCCGGGCGCGTGCTCGGGCCGCCGGGACTCAACGAGGGCGCCCAGCGCGGCGGCCACATCCCCGGTGCGGCCAACATTCCCTGGTCGCAGGCGGTGGAGGAGGACGGCACGTTCAAGAGCGAAACGGCCCTGCGCGCCCTCTACGAAGGCCAGGGCATCAGCCCCGACAAGGATGTCGTGACGTACTGCCGCATCGGCGAGCGTTCGGCCCATACTTGGTTCGTGCTGCATGAATTGCTGGGCTATGAGAAGGTCCGCAACTACGACGGCTCATGGACCGAGTGGGGCAATATCATCGGTGTGCCCATCGAGACGGGCAACTGACAACTGAGTCGGAGAGTCGGAGAATCGAAGAAACGGAGAATCGAAGAGAGCCATTGACCCTGGATCTCATCATTTCCTCGTTTCTTCGGCTCTTCGACTCCCAAGTAGGCGAACCCCCAAAACGCCTTGCTGATAGTTTCGCAGCCTTCTTCGACCGAACAGGTATTCTAACATGGAAAAGCCGGAAGCCCTCGAAGCGGCGGCCCGCCAGAATGGGCGGCAGCGCACCTTCGGGTTCGAGACACGGATGCTGCACGCCGGGCACATCCCCGACGCCGTGACGGGTGCACGGGCCGTGCCCATCTACCAGACCACCTCCTACGTCTTCGACGACGCCGACTACGCCGCGCAGCTTTTCGAGTTGAAACAGTACGGCAACATCTACACGCGTATCAACAACCCCACGACGGCGGTCTTTGAGGAACGCCTCGCCTCGCTCGAAAACGGCACGGGCGCGGTAGGGACGGCCAGCGGGATGGCGGCGCAGTTCGTCACCCTGATGACCCTCCTCCAGCCGGGCGACGAGGTGGTGGCGTCGCGCCACCTCTACGGCGGCACCATGACCCAGTTCACCCACACCTTCAAGAAGCTCGGCGTGACGGCCCACTTCGTCGATCCCGACGACCTCGAGGCCTGGGCCGCGGCCATCACGCCGCAAACACGCGTTTTCTACGGCGAGACGATTGGCAACCCGCAAGGAAGCATCCTCGACATCGAACCCCTGGCGGCGCTGGCGCACAGCCGCGGCCTGCCCCTCGTCGTCGATAACACCTTTGCCACCCCGTATCTGTGCCGACCCATTGAGCACGGCGCGGACATCGTCGTCCACTCGGCCACGAAGTTCATCGGGGGGCACGGCAGCTCTATCGGCGGTGCGGTAGTGGATGCAGGGACATTCGACTTCAGCCACTACCAGAGCATCGCCGCGCCGTCGCCTTCGTACCACGGCCTGCGCTTTTTTGACACGTTCGGGCATCATGGCTTCTTGATGAAAGCCCGCGCCGAGACCCTCCGCGACACCGGCGCCTGCCTCTCCCCTTTCAACGCGTTCCTGCTGATCCAGGGCCTGGAGACGCTCTCGGTGCGGATGGACCGGCACGTCGACAACGCCCGCGCCCTCGCCGAATACCTGAACGATCATCCGCAGGTGGCCTGGGTG
>JAHEMB010000507.1:0-2880 GCA_024643915.1 Rhodothermaceae bacterium
CGGGGATGACGGCGGGGTCGTCGAGCGAGGCGAAGGAAGCGAGGAAGTCGAACTGGAGATGGCTGCTGGCGGGGAGCGGCGCCAGCACACCCGTCACGCGGAAATCGTGCGTGCCCTCAAAACGAAGCGTCTTGCCGACCGGGTCCTCGTCGCCGAAGTATTTGCGGGCCATCGCCGGGGTTAGCACGAGGGTCCTCGGCTCACTTAAGGCGCTGGCCGGATTGCCCTGCTGCAGTGGGAAATCGAACACCTCGAAGAGCGTGGGATCGGTGAAAAACACCCTCGGCTCGTTAAAGGCGCGGACGTCGCCGGAGGGGGGCGTATATGCCAGGGCGAGGGTGGGCGCGGCGAAGTTGAAGAAGCGCACCGTGGCCTCGATCTGGCCGGGATAGGCATCCAGCAGCGCCTCGGCCAGAGGCGAGGGCGCACTCGACGATCGTTCGCCGACGCCGTTTTTCATCCGGATGTCGAGCACGCGGTAGATGCGGTCCGCCTTCTCGTGGAAGCGGTCGTAGCTCAGTTCGTCCTGCACGAAGAGCAGGATGAGCAGGCAGCAGGCCATCCCTACCGCCAGCCCGCCCACGTTGAGGAGCGTGTAGCCCCGGTGCCGCCGCAAATTCCGAAACGCGATGGTGAGGTAGTTTCGCAGCATTGCAATTAGCAATTAGCAATGAGGAAGGAGCAATTAGAGAAAGCAATGAGGAAAGACCTTCAATTGTCCATTGCTCATTGCTCACGGTTCATTCGTATCGTAGGCTTTCTACGGGGTCGGCGACGGCGGCGCGGAGGGCCTGGTAGCTCACCGTCGCCAGGGCGAGCAGCAGCACGAGGCCGCCGGCCAGGAGGAATATGCCCACACCCAACTCGACGCGGTAGGCGAAGGCGTCGAGCCAGCGGTTCATCAGCAGGTACGCAACGGGCGCCGCCACGATGAAGGCCACGCCCACCAGGCGCGCAAAATCCCTGGAGAGGAGCGCCACGAGGCCGCCTACTGTGGCGCCGAGAACCTTCCGCACGCCGATCTCTTTGGTGCGCCGCTCCGCCGTGAACGCGGCCAGACCGAAAAGCCCGAGGCACGCGATGAAGATTGCCAGGAGGGCCGCAATGCCGAACAGCCGCCCCACCCGCGCCTCGTTCACGTAGAAGTCGCCCCACCGCTCAGTGAGGAAGTTGTACTCGAAGGGATGCTCGGGGTCGAAGCGCTCGTGGACGGCCTGCGCCGCGGCCAGGGCCGCCGCCGGGTCGCCGCCGCCCAGGCGGAGGGTGAAGTAGTCGATGGCGCGGATAGGATTATGCCGGAAGCCGAGCACGAGCGGAGCGATCTCCTTGTGGAGCGACTGGAAGTGAAAGTCGCCGACGATGCCGATGACTTCCGCATCGAAGTTGGCCTCGACGCGCCCTCCACCACTCAGGACGGCCGGCACACGGACGCGGGTGCCTACCCGGGCCGCGATGCCCAGCATCCGCGCGGCGGTTTCGTTCAGCAGTACCGCCGCCGAGTCCGCCGGGCGCCCCTCATTGAAATTGCGGCCTTCGAGCAACTCGACGCCGAACGTCTCCAAGAAGTCCGCATCCACCCCGATGAAGTACATCGTATGGGCGCCGGTAGCGGCCTCGGCGGGCGCCACTTCTACCTGCTGCAAATTTTTCCATTCGCCCGGCACGCGGGAGGTGACGGACACGCGCTCTACCGACGGAATGCGCGCGAGCTCCTCCTTGATCGTCTGGAAGTCTCGCCGCACATCGCCGCTGTTGATATCCACCACCAGGAGGTGCTCTTCGTCGAAGCCCAGGTTTTTCTCCTGCACGTAGCCGAGCTGGTCGTAGACGACGGCGGTGGCGACGATCATCAGGATGGAGAGGGCGAACTGGGTGACGACGAGCCCCTGCCGCAGCCATGCCTTGCCGGGGCCGCCGTCGCGCGTGCCTTTAAGCACCTCCATGGGCCGGAAGCGCGACAGGAAGAAGGCCGGATAGCTGCCTGCCGCCACGCCTACGAGGAGTGTCAGCCCCGCCAGTCCCAGCAGGAGGGGCGCGTTGGCGACGAAATCCAGCCGCAACGCCTTGCCAAAGAACACGTTGAACGCGGGCAGGACGAGTTGCACGAGGGCGAGCGCCAGCAGCAAGGCTCCTCCGGCCAGCAGCAGAGACTCACCGAGGAACTGGGCGACGAGTTGCCGTTTGTGTGCGCCCACTACTTTCCGCAACCCCACTTCGCGCGCCCGCCCCATCGACTGCGCCGTGGCCAGGTTCATGTAGTTGATGCAGGCGATGAGGATGAGAAACAGGGCGATGGCCGAGAAGAGGTAGGCGTATGCGCGGCTGCTCTCGTTCTGGTTGAGTTCGTCCTCGATGTGCGCCGAGCCGAAGTGGATGTCTGTGAGCGCCTGGAGGGCCGGCTGACGCGTGCCCTCCGCATCCTCCTCGCGGTTCGCTTCCAGCAGAGCGGCTGCCCGCGCGGCGACGGCCTCTTCCGAGGCACCTTCTTCTAAAACAACGTAGGTGATGAACCCGTCGGAGTCCCAGTTCGCCATCCAGTCGCGCCATCCCTCGAATTGACGAAGGGTGACGTAGGAGAAGATCATGCTGAAGCCGAGGTGGGTGTTGGGCGGCGGGTCCTGCACCACGCCCGTCACCGTCACCGGGTCGTCGAACCATTCGATGTCGAGCGTCTGCCCCATCGGGTCCTCCGCTCCGAAGAAGCGCTGGGCCGCGCTTTTGGTGAGCACCACGGACTGCGGCTCCTCCAGGGCTGTGGCCGGCTCGCCCTGCACGAGGGCGAAGTCGAAGACCTCGAAGAAAGTGGTCTCGGCGAAGAGGTGGTCGCCGACGTAGAGGCGGGTGTCGCCGCGCGAGACGGCCATTCGGCCCGTGGCCCAG
>JAHEMB010000507.1:2890-3833 GCA_024643915.1 Rhodothermaceae bacterium
CCTGCTCAGGCGCCTGCCGCGCCTCGACCACCCGGAAGGTCCGGTCGGCTTTCTCGTGGAAGCGGTCAAAGTTCAGCTCATCCTGCACGAACAGCAGGATCAGCACGCAGCACGCCATCCCCACCGCCAGCCCGACGACGTTGATAAAGGCGTAACCAGGATGCTTTCGCAGGGTACGCAGGGCAATTTTGAGGTAGCTTTTGAGCAAGGGAATTAGCAATTAGCAATGAGAAATAAGCAATTAGGGGAGCAATGAGGACGGGACTTCCATTGCTCATTGTCAATTGTTCATTGCTCATTCATACCGTAGGCTCTCGACGGGGTCCTTGCGGGCGGCTTTAACGGCCTGGTAGCTCACCGTCAGCAGGGCAATGCCCAGGGCGAGGCCGCCCGCGAGGGCGATGAGGCTGAGATTCAGATCGATCCGGTAGGCAAACCCGTCTAGCCATCGGCTCATGCCGAGGTAGGCGAGGGGCGCCGCCACGACGAAGGCAACGAGCATGAGGCCCAGGAAGTCTTTCGAGAAGAGCCCGACGATGCCGACAATGGAGGCGCCGAGCACCTTCCGCACGCCGATCTCCTTGGTGCGCTGTTCAGCGAGGAACGCGGCCAGGCCGAAGAGCCCCAGGCAGGCGATGAGGATGGCGAGGACGGCGAAGCTGCCGGCGAGGGTGCGCGTGCGCGCCTCGGCCCGGTAGAGCGCATCGAAGTCCTGGCTGAGGAACGAGTATTCGAAGCCGCGTCCAGGGGCGAAAGCCGCCCACTGCGCTTCGAGGAAGGCGAGCGTCTCGGCCACGTCGCCAGGGCGGAGGCGGACAAGGAGGTAGTTGAACGCGCCGGGCATGATCTGCACGATGAGCGGCCCGACCTGCTGATGCAGTGAGGCGAAGTGGAAATCCTCCATCACCCCCACGACCCGGCCCTGCCGCGTCGTCTCGTCATC
>JAHEMB010000508.1:0-1514 GCA_024643915.1 Rhodothermaceae bacterium
TTTACGCAAATTCACCCCACGTGCATCCCCGTCTCGGGCGAGTACCAGAGCAAGCTCACCCTGATGAGCGAGAGCCTGCGCAACGACGGGCGCGTGTGGGTGCCGAAGAAAGCCGGCGACGACCGCCCGCCCAACCAGATCCCCGACGAGGACCGCGACTATTACCTGGAGCGGCGCTATCCAAGCTTTGGCAACCTCGTGCCGCGCGACGTGGCTTCGCGTGCGGCCAAAGCCGTCTGCGACGAGGGGCGCGGCGTTGGCCCCACCGGGCAGGCCGTCTACCTCGACTTCCGCGACGCCATCAACCGGCTGGGCGAGGACGCCATCTCGGCGCGCTACGGCAATCTCTTCGAGATGTATGAGCGCATCACAGACGACAATCCATATAAAACGCCGATGCGGATCTACCCCGCCGTCCACTACACGATGGGCGGCCTGTGGGTCGATTATGAGTTGCAGAGCACCATCCCCGGCCTCTACGTCCTCGGCGAGGCCAACTTCTCCGACCACGGCGCGAACCGCCTCGGGGCAAGTGCCCTGATGCAGGGCCTCGCCGACGGTTACTTCGTCATTCCCTACACCCTCGGCAACTATATCGCCGGGCAAAAAGCCGACGACCTCGACGTGACGCACCCTGCGTTCGACGAGGCTGAGCGGGCCTCACGGGATCGCATCGAGAAGATGCTGGGGGTGCAGGGTACCAAAACCGTCGTCGAGTTCCACCGCGAACTGGGGCAAATCATGTGGGACGAGGTGGGCATGGCCCGCCACCGCGACGGGCTGGAGGACGCCATCGCGCGCATCCAGGAATTGCGCGAGGCTTACTGGCAGAACGTCCGCGTGCCGGGCCGCAACGACACCCTCAACAAATACCTCGAATTCGCCGGGCGCGTGGCCGACTTCCTGGAGCTGGGCGAACTGATGGCGCGCGACGCCCTCCAACGCGAGGAGTCGTGCGGCGGTCACTTCCGCGAGGAGTACCAGACGAAAGAGGGCGAGGCGCTCCGCGACGACGAGAACTTCGCCTACGTGGCCGCCTGGGAATACACGGGCGACCCGACGGCGCCGCGCCTGCACAAAGAAGAGCTCGAATTCGAGTACGTCCGCCCCAGCACGCGGAGCTACAAGTAGTTCTTAGGTCTTTGGACGCTCCCCGATCAACAGCATCGAGGGAGGCTAGCGCGCTCGCTTTCGTTCTTTGTTCTTCGGGATGAAGGTTGAGGCAGGAGAACAAAGAACGAAGCACAAAGAACGAAGCACTCAAGAAATATGGCAAAGGACATCACGGTGAACCTGGAAGTCTGGCGGCAGGCCGGGCCGCAGGCCGAGGGCCGGTTCGTCGAGTACACGGTGGCGGCGAACACGGAGATGTCGTTCCTCGAAATGCTCGACGTGCTCAACGAGGACCTCATCAAGAGGGGCGACGACCCGGTAGAGTACGACAACGACTGCCGCGAGGGGATCTGCGGCTCGTGCGGCGTGGTCGTGGCCGGCATCGCGCATGGGCCGTTGCA
>JAHEMB010000508.1:1524-3829 GCA_024643915.1 Rhodothermaceae bacterium
GTTCGAAGACGGCGCCCACATTACCGTGGAGCCCTGGCGCGCCACCGCCTTCCCCCTCATCAAGGACCTCGTCGTGGACCGCACCGCCTTCGACCGCATCATCGCGGCGGGCGGCTACGTGTCGGTCGATACGGGCGGCGCTCCAGATGCCAACGCCGTGCCCGTCCCGAAGGAGGATGCCGACCAGGCGTTCGATTACGCCACCTGCATCGGGTGTGGGGCGTGTGTGGCGGCCTGCCCCAACAGCTCCGCCTCGCTCTTCACCGGGGCGAAGGTGTCGCACCTGTCACTTCTCCCACAGGGCAAGGTCGAGCGGAAGCACCGCGTGCTCAACATGATCGAGCAAATGCGCGAGGAAGGCTTCGGCGACTGCTCCAACCACGGCGAGTGCGAGGCCGTCTGCCCCGTCGGTATCTCCATCTCGTCCATCGCGCGGATGCGCCGCGAGTACATGAAGGCGGTGCTTTCTTAGCGCAGGTAGGAGGGGTAATAGACGCGTTTGTCCTATCCGCTGATCTCCTCGAATCCGTCTTGCGAACGGCAAATGAGTTGCGCCTGGCGTCGTAGGCAGCTATCTTTTATGGAGCCGCCCCTCGTCTCTCGTCCCTTCCTGCCATGTACTGGACGCCCGCCCGGCTGCTGACCATCGCCGTCGTCATCACGCTTATCAGCATCGATGGTGTTTACCGTGCCTGGCGGCAGCGCGCCGACGATCGCCTGGACCCGCGCCTCTTCACCACGTATGTTACCGTCCTGCTTATCGGCGATGGCCTCGCCTGGCTGGGCTTTTTCGTCGAATGGCTGGACTGAACGGCTGGAAAATTGAGGATAGAAGATGGAGGATAGCGACTGCGGGGAAATGCCTGATGACGCCGCTCGCCATCTTTCATCCTCCATCCTCTATTTCTTGAGGGCGAGCGTCACGCCGTCGGCGAGGGGAAGGAGGCTCAGGTGGATGCGGTCGTCAGTGTGGAGCTTTTCGTTGAGGCGACGGATGGCGACTACCGCCGGCGCTTCGTCGGATGGATCGGCCACGCGGCCACTTTGCAGCATGTTGTCGAGGGCGACGAGGCCGCCGGGACGCAGGAGGGTGAGCGTGCGTTCGTAGTAAGCGTCGTAGGCTTGCTTGTCGGCGTCGATGAAGGCGAAGTCGAACGTGCCGGCAGCGCCGTCGGCGAGGAGGGCGTCGAGAGTTTCCACGGCTGGGGCGAGGCGCAGGTCGATCTTGTGCGCCACGCCGGCGTCCAGCCAGTAGCGCCGCGCCACGCGGGTGTATTCCTCGCTCACATCGCACGCTACCACCCGGCCATCCTCCGGCAGGGCGAGCGCCGTCACGAGGGCGCTGTAGCCGGTAAAGACGCCGACCTCCAGGGTTTTCTTCGCGCCCAGAAGCCGCATCAGAAGCGCCATGAACTGCCCCTGCTCCGGCGCGATCTGCATGATGCCCTGCGGGTGCCGGGCCGTCTCTTCGCGCAGCCGCCGCAGCACCTCCGGCTCCTGTAGCGAAGCCTCAAGCAGGTAGGCGTACAACTCTTCGGGCATATTTTTCGTTTGGCGGGCCACAGCGGGGTGTACCTGGAAGGGGATGAGGGTGTGGAGCGAGTAGACCGCATTTCTAGCCTCCCGGTTTCACCAAGAATGGACGACGGATCACGAACCCTGGCCGCCGCCGCCGGTTGTCTCCCTGAGTGCAACCAGACCGCGTAGGCTCATGGCCGAGACGTATCAAAAGGCCGAGGTGTTGTTCGATAAGCTCGACCGGGGCATCGCCGGGTGGATGAACAAGTATGGGCTCTTCCTGCTGCGGATCTCCCTCGCCCTCATCTTCATCTGGTTTGGCCTGCTCAAGCCGCTCGGCATGAGCCCCGCCGCGGACCTCGTCAAGCGCACCGTCTTTTTCTTCGATGCCGACGTGTTCTTCCCGATCCTCGGCTGGTGGGAAGTGGCCATCGGGGTGGGGCTGCTGTTCCGCCCGCTCATCCGCATCTCGCTCTTCCTGCTCTTCCTGCAGATGCCCGGCACGATGCTGCCCCTCATCCTGCTGCCCGACGTCTGCTTCACCGCGGCGCCGTTCGGCCTGACGCTCGAAGGCCAGTACATCATTAAGAACCTCGTCCTCATCAGCGCCGCCCTCGTCATCGGCGGGACGGTAAGAAACCGAGACGAAGGGCGCGCCTGAAGAACGAGAAAAGCCGCGCCCCTCTACAGGAAGGCGCGGCTTTTCGCATCGGTGGAAGGGAAAGGGACGAAGCATCCATCCGCCATCTTCTATCCGCTATCGTCCATCAGTCCCCCGTGTCCCAGG
>JAHEMB010000509.1 GCA_024643915.1 Rhodothermaceae bacterium
CCAGCAGCGCTATGGCCGCAACCCGTACGCCGGCTACGACGACGTCGAGCGCACGCCTTTCCTCTACGACGGGCCGTTTGACGAGCGGCTGCGGCCCATGGAGAAGGTCGTCACCGTCAGCCTGGCGGGCGAGGATAAGGCGTACCCGCATGCCATCACACGGAAGCAGCGCGTGATTCACGACGTGGTGGGCGGGCGGCCCCTCGTCGTCTTCCACGCCGAAGGCGCCGTCTCGGCCCTCGACGACGGACGCATCAGCGCCTCGCGCGGCATCGGCTCCACCGGCGTCTTCGACCCGCGCCTCGACGGCGACACGCTCCGCTTCCGCTACGAAGACGGCTTCTTCATCGACGAGGCGACGGGCAGCCGGTGGGACGTGACGGGCCGCGCCGTCGCTGGTGACCTCGCCGGCAAGCACCTGACCCCCCTTCCCCACGGCGACTTCTTCTCGTTCGCCTGGTTCGCCTTCAAGCCTGAGACGGCGGTGTACGACAGCACATCGGGGCGTACCGGTTTCAGTGAATAGGTAGCAGTAGGGCCGTTACCGCGTACAACGAGGGGGCCCTGCGTCAAGACATTGTGACCTATTCAGGCGGAACCTTCCGTTTTCTTAGTAAATTAAGGTCATCTCCGCTAAGTTATGTCTCTTCGACAGCGGTCCCGCTTTTTCGCCAGGCAAATTCTCTTGGCATGAGCACCGCCACCGTCTGCACCAAGTGGTTGAGCCGCGCTGCGCTGTGCCCTGCACGGCGGCGGTGGCTGGCGCTCTGCACCCCGCTCGAACGGAACTGATCCACGATTGCAGCGCGCCTTTTCGCTTCTTTGCGCTGCCGTTCCTTCTCTTTTGCTCGTGGGCTTCCTGCATGATCTTCGCAGGGAGACGTGCCTCCCTTCCAATCGTTCGAGCGAACCATGGAATTCAGCATCCTGAATCTTCTCCTCGTGCTCTTGGCCGCCTGGGGCGGCGGGTTGCTGGCGAACCGGTTGGGCTATCCGTCCGTCCTGGGCGAACTGCTCGTCGGCATCCTGCTGGGCCCGCCCCTTCTGGGGCTGCTGCAAGGGGGGCCGGCCCTCGCCGTGCTGGCCGAGGTGGGCATCTTGCTGATGATGCTCTACATCGGCATGGAGATCGACCCGGCGGAGCTGCGGCGGGCCTCGAAAGGCGGGCTGCTGGCGGCCCTGGGGGGCTTCCTCACCCCGTTCATCCTGTGTTACCTGCTCGTCGTGGGGCTGGGGGGCACGGTGATGGCGGGCATCTTCGTGGGCGTGGCGGCAGGCGTGACGTCCCTCGCGACCAAGTCGCGCATTCTGGTCGATCTGAAGCTGCTTGACACGCGCATCGCCCACGTGATGATGGCAGGCGCGCTTATCGCAGACACGCTCTCGCTCATCATCTTCGCGGCGGTGCTGGGCGTGGCCGAGGCGGGCGAGCTTGATCTCCAAGGGCTGGGGATGCTGTTCTTCCGCGCCATCGGCTTCTTCGCCGCCGCCACCCTCATCGGGTTGAAAGTGCTGCCTTTCCTGGGACGGCGTCTCGGTGGGCTAGGGCGGACGGCCTCGTTCACGTTCGTCCTGCTGGTGGGCCTGGCCTACGCGGAGCTGGCCGAGTTGGTGGGGTTGCACGGCATCCTCGGCGCCTTCCTCGCCGGCCTCTTCTTGCGCGAGAAAGTGTTCGGGCGCTCGCTCTCGAAAGAGTTGATGGAGGGGGTGAAGGTGGCTTCGCTCGGCCTGCTGGCGCCCATCTTCTTCGTCACCGCCGGCTTCGCCGTCTCGCTCGACGTCTTTGCGACCGACCTCGGCCTGCTCCTCGGCATCGTGGGCCTGGCGACGCTGGGTAAGATCGTCGGCACGATGCTTTTCTACCTGCTCACCGGGAACGGCTGGCGCGAGGGCCTGACGCTGGGCGCGGGCATGAACGGGCGCGGCGCCGTGGAGATCATCATCGCCGGCATCGGGCTGGAGATGGGGCTGATCACGCAAGACATTTTCTCGGTCCTCGTCTTCATGGCGCTTGCGACGACGGCCACCGTGCCGCTCTTCCTGAAATGGGGCACCGATTGGCTTCGGCGGCGCGGCGAGCTGGTGCGCGCCTCTGAGAAACGGCAGGGTGTGCTGATTGTGGGAGCGGGGCCGGCGGCACGCGTGCTGGGTGGCATCCTCGCGCGCTCGCAGCCGGTGACCCTCGTGGACCGCAACAAGGAGCAGGGCGCCTTTGCCGAGGCCGAGGGGTTGAAGGTGGTGCAGGGCAACGCGCTCGACGAGCGGGTGCTGAGCGAGGCGGGGGCCGCCCACGTCCGCCACTTCATCGCCCTGACGCCCAACGCCGAGGTCAATGCCCTCGCGGCGCAACTCGCCCGCACGTATTTCTTCGTCCCCGAGGTGTCCGTGCCGGCGGGAGACGACGCGGCGGGGCACGCCGCTCTCGTCGAGCACCTCAACGCCTCTACCCTCTTCGCCGGCCCTGTGGCGCTGGCAGGCTGGGACTATCGGATCGACCACGAAGAGACCGAGCGCATGGGGGTGCCGGTGGAACGGCCTTATGCGCCCGAGGCGCTTTTCCAGACGGTGCAGGGGCACGGCGCGTCCCTCCCCCTGGCCCTCCGGCGCGCCGACCACTACCTGCCCTTCCACAGCGGCAGCGACGTCCAGCCCGGCGACCGGCTCATCCTCCTCCGCCGGAAAGACCCGGTCCCTGCGCTCTTCGACCGGTTCGACCGGCTGGCGGCGCGCTGCCCCGTCCTCGACCTCGACCAGCCCCTCACGATGGAAGCCTTCTTCGGGACGGCCGCCGGCCTGATGGCGCCCGCCCTCGGCCTCGAACCCGCCGACCTAGCGGAGATGCTGATGGACCGGGAGCGGACGAACAGCACGGTGCTGCTACCTGGTCTTGCCATTCCCCACGTGAGCCTCCCCGGCGAGGGCCGCTTTGGAATGCTGATCGCGCGCTGCCGCGATGGGATCGCTTTCCCAGGACAGCAGGAGCGCATCCACGCCGCTTTCGTGCTGGCCGGCACCCCCGACGAGCGCAACTTTCACCTGCGTACGCTTTCGGCCATCGCCCAGGTGGTGCAGGCGCCGGACTTCGAATCGGGCTGGATGACGGCGCCCGATGCGGAGGCGCTGCGCCGCCTGGTGACCCACGCCCCACGCCGCCGCGTGCCCGCCCTTTCGTAGCGAGGAATCTAGGAATCGAAGATAAGTTGGAGGGCTGGCAATCGGCGTTTACTGTTTCAGCGCGTTAGTAAAAGCTACGTGCTTTAGCACGAGACTTTCAGTAGGTTTCGTGTATGAAGCAGCGAAAAGGAGTCCATAGCGTCTACAGCCTCCAGGTCCACCTCGTCTTCTGCACCAAATACCGATACCACGTCCTCCGAGGCGAAATCCAAGAGCGGTGCCGCGACCTGATTCGCCAAGTCTGCGACGCGCTCGACGTTTGCATCATCAAAGGCGTGGTCTCGCGTGATCATGTGCACCTGCATTTGTCGTATCCTCCCAAGTATTCGGTCAGTGAGATCGTGCGCCGGATCAAGGGTCGTTCGGCGCGCAAGCTCTTGCAGGAGTATCCCACGCTGAGGAAGCGCTACTATGGGGGGCACTTCTGGGGCATCGGCTACGGGGCCTGGAGCACGGGCGAGATCACCGAGGAGATCGTCAACGAGTATCTGGAGCATCATCGGCATAGCGAGCGTCCCAACGGCCCAGAGAATTTCATTCTGGAATGAGGCTCTTGCAGAGCGGGCTTTGAGTCGGCTTAAGCCGAAAGAGTGACTTTCAGTCGCTTGCAAACCTATGGACTTCCAGTCCATAGTCGTTTAGTT
>JAHEMB010000510.1 GCA_024643915.1 Rhodothermaceae bacterium
GTTCACCGAAGATGGACAGAGCGGCATTGCAAAGGAAGGCGCCAGGTGGTAGTTTCCCGTACCTCCATGCCGTAAACCAAGAGGGCTCATGACCGACGATCAGAACCGGCCGCTGCGCTACCGGCGCATCCTGCTGAAGCTCAGCGGCGAGGCCCTAATGGGATCCCAGCCATACGCCATCGATGAGGATGTGCTGATCACCTACGCCGCCGAGGTGCGACAGGCGGTCGAGGCAGGCGCCGAGGTGGCCATCGTCATCGGCGGCGGCAACATCTTCCGGGGGATGCAGCACGCCACCAAAGGCATGACGCGCGCCCACGCTGACTATATGGGCATGCTTGCCACCATGATCAACGCAATGGCGCTGCAAGATGCTTTCGAGCAGAACGGGATGCAGACCCGGCTCCTTTCGAGTATCAAGATGGAGGAGATCGCCGAGCCGTTCATCCGCCGGCGCGCCATCCGCCACCTCGAAAAGGGCCGGGTGGTTATCTTCGGCGCAGGCACGGGCAACCCGTACTTCACCACCGACACCGCCGCCGCCCTGCGCGCCCTCGAAATCGACGCCGAGGTGCTTCTCAAAGGCACCCGCGTCGATGGCATTTACAGCGCCGACCCGGAGAAGGACCCCGCCGCTGAGCACTATCCTATCCTCCACGGTAGCGAAGCCATCGAGCGCAACCTGCGCGTGATGGACATGACGGCCTTTACGCTCTGCAAAGAGAGCGCCCTGCCCATCATCGTGTTCAACATGAACGAGCCAGGGATGCTGCTGCGCATTGTGCGCGGCGAGACGGTGGGCACCCTCGTCCACTGGGATGAAAAAAAAACGGAGGCGCCCGCTGAGGTGGCCCCGGCATAGAAGCTCCAAATTTCAAGCTCCAAGATGTCCACACGGCAGCCTTTGGAATTTGGATTTTGGGATTTGGAGCTTACCTGAAAGGGTTTGAACCAGCTTTTTCGAGAACGACGCCATGCTTGACGACAACATCGAACTCCTCCTCGAAGAGGCGCGAGAGAATATGGACAAGACGCTCGACTTCCTGCGATCCGAACTGAACGCGATCCGTGCTGGACGCGCCTCGCCCGCTATGCTCGAAAACATCCGCGTCGATTATTACGGGTCGATCACGCCGCTCAACCAGATGGCGAGCGTCAACGCGCCCCAACCGGACCTGCTCGTCGTCCAACCGTGGGACCGCTCCGCCCTGAGCGACATTGAGCGCGCCATCCAGGCCGCCAACATCGGCCTCAACCCGTCGAACGACGGCAGCCTCATCCGCATCCCCGTGCCCCCGCTCTCCGAGGAACGCCGCCGCGACCTCGTTAAGAATGCCCGGACGCGTGGTGAGGACGCCAAGATCGCCATCCGCAACGTCCGCCGCCACGCCAAGGACGAGATCAAACGCGTGCAGCAGGAGGAAAACCTCCCCGAGGACATGCGCTACGAGGGCGAGGAAGCGCTGCAAAAAATCACCGATAACCACACCGACAAAATTGACCAGCTCCTCGATCGCAAGGAGGCGGAGATCATGGAGGTTTGAATCGAAGAGACGAGGAAACGACGAGCCGACGAAACGAGGAATCCTATCCTGACGGCTTCGCTTCGATTCCTCGATTCTTAGGCTCTTCGATTCAACTCTGCCCACGGAACCTGCGGCGGGGCTGGCGGATTGGAGCAGGGCTTTTGCCGGAAAGCACGGAGAGGTGCCCGAGTGGCTGAAGGGGCTCGCCTGGAAAGCGAGTGTGCCGGTAGACCCGGTACCGAGGGTTCGAATCCCTCCCTCTCCGCTTTACCGCTGCGCGTCGTCTACTTGCAGCGCTGAGTCTCTGGGGCTTTTGCCACCGCGCAAAAGCCCCATTGCTTTAGACCCGTCGGCCCAACGGCTCCTCCCTAATCGGCAACCAGACAACGGACAACCGGCCAACCAACAGATGATTGCAAGCATGACGGGCTTCGGGCGGGGCGGGGCCGAGGTGGCCGGCGCCTCGGCCACGGTGGAGCTGCGCTCGGTCAACAACCGCTTCTGCGAGGTGTCGATGCGGCTGCCGCGAAGCCTCGCCGAGCACGAAAACGACGTGCAGGCGCTCATTAAGCAGCACTTCGACCGGGGACGCATCAATGTGGGCGTGCAGGTGGAAGCAGCGGTTGAAAAAGCGCTCGGCCTGCAAGTGGACGACAACGTGACGCGCGCCTATGCCCGCCTCCTCGAAGACCTGCGCCAGGCCGCCGGCATCGAAGCGCCCGTGCAGCTCGAACACCTGCTCACCTTCACCGACATTTTCACCACAGAGGAGACCGCCGACGAGACGGTGGAGCACGCCTGGGAGGCCGTCCTGGCCGCCCTCGGCGAGGCCATCGAAGCCCTTCGCACGATGCGGCGGCAGGAGGGCGAGGCCCTCCAGGCCGACCTCGAAGCCCGCCTCAACACCCTCGAAACGCTCCTCGAAAACGTGGAGGCCCGCGCCCCCCTCCGCCTCGACGAAGCCCGGCAGCGCCTCCACGACCGCCTCGCCGACCTCCTCGAAGTCGCCCGCCTGGATCACGACCGCCTCGAAGTCGAAATCGTGATGCTGGCCGACAGGCTCGACGTGACTGAAGAATGCGTCCGCCTGCGCTCGCACCTCCAGCTTTTCCGTGAGGCCCTCGCCTCCGAGGAAGCCGTCGGGCGCAAGCTCAACTTCCTCTCCCAGGAAATCAACCGCGAGGTCAACACCATCGGCTCCAAAGCCAACGACGCTGAGGTGGCGCACCTGGCCGTGGAGATGAAAGAGGAGTTGGAGAAGATCCGCGAACAGGTGCAGAACGTGGAGTAGGGGGCCGGTATGGCTGAGCGTAAAGGACCAAAGCAACCTCCCACGACCCGCCGGAAGATTGTCGTGCTGACGGCGCCGAGCGGGGCGGGGAAGACGACGATTGCGCGGCGCGTGCTGGCGGCCTTTCCCGAGATGCGCTTTTCGGTGTCTGTCACCACCCGCCCGCCCCGGCCCTACGAGCAGGACGGCGTCCACTACTTTTTCATCACCGAAGAAGCGTTCCGCCGCCGCCTGGCCGAGGGCGATCTGCTTGAATACGAGGAAGTCTATCCGGGCCGGTTCTACGGCACGCTCCGTTCCGCCGTGGAAGCCGCCTCTTCGGAGGCGCCGGTGCTGCTGGACATCGAGGTCAACGGCGCCGTCAACGTCAAGAACGCTTTTGGCGACGAGGCGCTCGCCCTCTTCATCCGCCCGCCCTCACTTGAGGTGCTGGCTGAGCGGCTCAGGCTTCGCGCCACCGAGACCGAAGAGACCCTGCGCCACCGCCTCGAACGCGCCCGCATGGAAATGGCCCAGGCCAACCGCTTCGACGCCGTGGTGGTGAACGACGATCTGGAAGAGGCCGTCGCCGAAACTTTGCGCCTTGTCCGCTCGTTCCTTGACGGCTAAAATCGATCCCCCCTCCGCCGATCATCCTCTTTTATTCCATCATGGCTATAAAGACCGTAGACGTCACCACCCTCGCCGAGCAGACAGGCAACATCTTCGAAAGTGTCGCCATACTGGCGAAGCGCGCCCGCCAGATTGCCGGCAAGCAGAAGCAGGAGTTGGACGAGAAACTGGCGTACTTCGAGGGATTCGGGCCGGACATGGAGGACGCCCGTATGACCGAGGAGCAGTCGCGCATCTCGGTTGATTTCGAGCGGCAGCCTAAGCCGCCCGAGATGTCCATCGACGAAATGTTCGCGGGCGAAATCTACTTCCGCAACCCGAACGAAGAAGCATAGCGCTAACGCGCAAGCGTTAAGCCCCGAATCCCAAATCCCAAATTCC
>JAHEMB010000511.1 GCA_024643915.1 Rhodothermaceae bacterium
CTCGGGTCGCTGAGGGTGACCTTGATCATCCAGCCCCCGCCGTAAGGATCGTCGTTGACGCTTTCAGGGTTGTCTTGCAGCGCCTCGTTGATTTCCGACACGGAGCCGGAGACGGGCATGAAGAGATCGGAGACGGTCTTGACGGCCTCTACCGTGCCGAAGACGTCGCCCTTGTCAAATTCAGAGCCCTCCTCTTCGAATTCGACGAAGACGATATCGCCGAGTTCGCCCTGGGCAAAGTCGGTAATGCCGATGACGGCGGTCTGGCCGTCGCCCTCGACGCGCACCCACTCGTGGTCTTCGGTATAGCGCAGCTCGCTGGGGAAATCCATGTTCGGTTTGCGGTTGTCGGTTGTCGGTTCGCGGGGTGAAGGGTGGAAAATAGGGAGACGGGAGCAGATATCTTGGGAAGATCCGTAAAGTTTCTTGACGATTTTTGCAGGAAGGCACAGGGCGGGCGCTAAATCTTGCCGGGTGTCAGTTGTTGGCCGGGCTCGCCGGCTCTCTCTTACGCTTGGACACTCCCCCTCCGAAGGGGCATTTCGTTCGGAACGGAGATGGAGAACGAGCCGGGGGATGGCTCCGCATCGGCACGAGGTGCGAGCCGCGGTGCTTTGGCCCATCCCTCCCGATAAATACCATCGGGATCTTCGATCTGGGCTGCGCCCCGTCCGTACCCTCTCACGCGTCCGGTGCTGTAAAGCGGCGGCGTTGCCAGGCGACGGTGCGGCGCAACGCCTCGGCATGGGGCACAGGCTCGGCAAAGCCTAGCTCATCGCGCAGCCTGCGCGTGTCGGTGGCGAGGTGGTAGCGCCAGTCGTGGGGCTGCCGGTCTTTCTCTGGCAGGTCCTCCTTCGGCACGGCGCGGACGGTGCCCTGCCAGCCTGCCGCCGTGCCGATCTGCCGCACCCAGGCAGCTTCGGTCAGCGCCTCGGCCTCTCCGACGTTGTAGGTGCGCCCCGCCGCCCGTTCGTCGGTGACCGCCAGAACGATGGCCGCCGCCACGTTCTCCACGTAGCCGCGCGTCCAGCGCCAACGCGCCTGGTCTTCTTCCAGAAGGATCTTGTCAAGCCCGGTGTCCATCTTTTCGAGGTAGCCCGCCAGCCGTTGTTGCGGGTCGCCAGGGCCGAATACGGCGGGCAGGCGCAGGACGGTGGCCGGCAGATCGGGCGCACTGCGGGCGGCGCGCTCGACGAGAATCTTGTCGTAGTCGTAGAGGCGGTCGCGTGGACTTTCGGCGTGGGCGCGGTAGGGGAAAAGATGCGCGCGGAGGGGCGCATCTTCGGCCAGGGGCGCCGCGTCGGGCGGGTGCGTGGCGAGGCCGCGCAGGCCGTCGTAGTTGCGATACACGTCGGCGCTACTGAGGACGACGAGGCGGCGGGCCAGGCCGCTGAACACTTCAACGGCGGCGCGGGCCTCGGCCTCGGTGTAACAGATGCCGTCAAGCGCCACCTCGGGTGCGAAGCGGCGGAATTCTGTGGCGAAGGCGGGCAGGGCGGTGCGGTCGCCGTGGAGGTGCGCCACGGAAGCAGGCAGATTGGCCTGCGTTTCCCCCCGATGAAAAACGGTGACGGCGTGCCCCTGCGTCGCCAGCCGCCGCACGACAGCAGCGTTGACAAAACCGGTGCCGCCGAGGACGAGGACATTCATGGAGGCTCGCCGGACCGGAGCCCTGCCGGGCGCTTCCTAGTCGTGCAACACCATCTTGCCCATGTATTTCTTTGAGGAGGTCTCCATGTAGTAGAAATACACGCCGACCGGGAGGTCCTGCGCGTCGAACGTCACCTCGTGCTCGCCCGCCCCCTGCGCTCCATCCACCAGCACGCGCACCTTGCGGCCGAGGGCGTCGTAGATGGTCAGCGTGACGGCCTCGGGACGGGCCAGCTCGTAGCGGATCGTCGTTTCGCCGCGGAAGGGGTTGGGGTGGTTGCGGATGGACTGGAGCGCGTCCGGGGTGGTTTCGCGCGGCTGGGTGTCGGTGGGCTGGGGCGTGCTGAGCAGGTGCTCCATGAAATCGAAGTCGCGCTGCCCCTCGCCGGGCTTGCCGACCTTGTAGCGCCGCGCCGCCTCACCGGAGAAGTAGGGCACCTCCGTCACGCCGGTCTGCGAGGTGGCGGTCGTGGCGGGGGTCACATCGAAGCACCAGGCCCGCGTGGTGCCGGACTCGCCCGGGCCGCGCCCCGGCGGCGTGCCGCCCGGATCGGCGTCGAACGCCTGGAACGGGTCGGGGCCGTAGAGGACCGGAAAAAGCCCCGTCGCCGGGTTGAACCCGACGTTGAGGCCGCACTGGTCGTTGATGTCGCCGTCCTGCCGGGGCGGGAAGATCGTACCGTTGGTATCGTCGCACTCCTGCAGCAGTGCCCAGTCGTACCGCCCGGGCGGGAGCACGCTAGCAGGCAAAGAAAAGGAGAAAAGCGGCTCCGGCACGCCGGGGATCGGGGAAATCGGCCCGAAGATAACATTGGTTGCTGCATAGCGCACATTGCCGGGCCGGGGCTTGCCGTCCTGGCAGTCGAACACGTAAAGACTGACTGTATAGCTGGAGCAGCTCTGCAAGAGCTTCTGCTTCCAGGTGAACTCTATCGTTTCGTTCCCGGTGAAGGTATAGAGCTCGAGTTCGGGATCGGGGTCCTTATCAAAGTCCGTGGTCCAGCAGTCCTGCACCACGTTCGTGGGGGCGGGCGCGGGTTGGGCCTGCACGAGAAGGGTCCCCGTTCCAAAAAGCAGCGTGGCAAGCAGCAGTGGCAAACGTCTCATACCAGCTCCCCGGTTTGTCGTGTAGGTGGGCAAGAGGGTTGGATGATAGGTGACACAGCCGATAAATGCAACGGACGGAAAGGTGGATTCACCTATTCAAGGGGAGGCACAGGGTTGCAATTAGAATCAGGATTACGTATCGTCCGAGGCGAAAGGCTGCCATCCGTGCTGAGAACCCTGTGATCGAGGAAAAGATGGGACGCCTGACTTTCTCTTTGGGCAGTGCCCTCTTTCCTACTCGTTTTCTCTCCGCGCCATGGTTGTTCTGACTGGCCGCCTGCGCCGCCGCCTCGCCGCCTGCCGCTCCGGCGCCTCGCCAAGCGTTCCTTCTGCCGCCCTCCCTCAGGCGCCGGGCCGCCGCACGGCCGCGCTCGCGGCGGGGATGCTGGCCTCGGCGGCGCTCGGCCCGGGAACGACGCAGGCCCAGCTCTTCCAGCCCCCCCCGTTCCCTAACACGCTCGGCCTCTCCGACGTCGGCGCCGACAGCGCCCCGGCCTTCGCCGACCTCGACGGCGATATGGACCTCGATGCCCTCGTCGGCGCTGAAGACGGCAACCTCCTCTACTTCGAGAATACAGGCTCAGCAAACGCCCCGGCCTTCGCCGCGGCCCAGCCCAATCCGTTCGGTCTTTCGGACGTCGGCGACCAAAGCACGCCCACCTTCGCCGACCTCGACGGCGACGGCGACCTCGACCTGCTCGTCGGCGCCAAGGACGGCAACCTCCGCTATTTTCAGAACACCGGCACGGCGAACGCCCCGGCCTTCGCCGCGCCGGTGACGAACCCCTTCGGCCTCGCCGATGTGGGCTACTATAGTGCCCCGGCCTTCGCCGACCTCGACGGCGACGGCGACCTCGACCTGCTCGTTGGGGAGAAAGGCGGCAACCTGCTTTATTTCGAGAACACCGGTACGGCGCTCGCCCCCGCTTTCGCTGCGGCGGTGACGAACCCCTTCAGCCTCTCGGACGTGGGCGATTATAGTGCCCCGACTTTCGCCGATCTCGATGGCGACATGGACCTCGATGCGCTCGTCGGGGAGCAGGACGGCAAC
>JAHEMB010000512.1 GCA_024643915.1 Rhodothermaceae bacterium
TCGTCGAGGAAGGCGCGGGGGAGACGGGCCTGTTCGAGACGACTGCCCCGGAGGCGGGCGCGGCTCAGGCGGCTCTCACTGAGGTTGGCTCCTTTGAGGTGGGTCTTGCGGAGGTCCGCCTCCGTCAGGTCGGCGCCCGTCAGGTCGGACCAGGCAAGCTCGGCCTCGCGCAGGTCGGCGCCGATGAGGTTGGCGCGGCTCAGGTCGGCGGCGATGAGGTTGGCTTCGACGAGGCGGAGACCATGCAGGTCGGCATCGCGGAAGTCGGGCAGGACGTGCGGATTTTTCTTACGCCAGGCGTTCCACACCACCGCGCCCTGCCGCAGCACGTCGAGTTGTTCCTGGTCGGCCATGATGGACGGTTTACGTGAGGCGTGAAGGTGGCGTCTGAGACGCCGCAGGGAATTCGCTGTTTCACCCTACGCCAGATCCGCCCGACTGTTTGCATCAACGTCACCGCACGTCGTCACCTGCCCAGCTTCGGCACTTCCTCGCCGGCAGCGCTCATGGCGGTGACGAATGCATCCAGGGGCTCCTGCTGCGCGCACAGGTCGTCGAGCACAACGTCCTCGCGGCCCGGCGCGAAAAGGGCCCAGGCCGGATCCTCGCCGCACGCTTCCCAGGCGATGCGCTGGGTGCCGGCGTAGCCCAGCGCGCTCGCGGCGAGGTTGGCGCAGGCCACGGCGCGGACGAGCCCGTCTGTCGCCGCATCGTTCGTGGTGGCGTCCGGGCGGTGGTGCAGGCGGATCACGTAAGTGAGGGTGTCCGAGAGGCCAAGCTTGCGGGCGGCATACTCGCCGGCTTCGGTGTGGTCGCAGCCGAAGAGGAGCTGTTCGAACTGCCGCCTGTTCTGCGCTTCGAGGTGATCGGCCAACGTGCGCTTTTCGTAGAGGCCGACGGCTTCCTCGGGGAAGCTGTGGAGGAGAATGAGTTTGCCGAAATCGTGCAGTAGCCCGGCGGTAAACCCGATGCCGCCGCGCCGAGGCGCCCTATGGCCGTCCGGCGAGGATTCGAGCAGGTGCCGCGTGAGGTAGGCGACGGCGATGCTGTGACGGATCAGCCGGTGTGAGCAGCGCGCCGCCGGCCCCTCCATCAGCCCGCGCAGCTTCAGCATGTTCATCCCCACCACGATGCCGACGACCCCCACCGGCCCCAGCATCACCACGGCACGCTCGGCACATTCGACCGTGCGGCGCAGCCCGTAGTAGGCCGAGTTGACCATGTGGAGGAGTTGGGCCACCACGGCGGGATCGCGTTGCACGAGATCCGTGACGGGCCGCACCTCCATCCGGTCCGGCTCGTTCATCAGGTGCATGGCCTCCATGAGGGTCTGCGGGAGCGGCGGGCAGCGGAGCTGGAGCCGCCGCAGCGTCGTCTGTCTGGAGGCGGGAGGGAGGGCGCGGAGGCTCATCTAGCGGAGATAGTCTAGGAGGGAGGTTTGCAACGTGGCAGCGGTGACCTTGAGCGCGGCCTGCACGCCTGTCTGCACCTGCTGGAAGCGCATGTAGGTCTCAGCGAGGTCGGCGTCTTCGAGGGTGGAGCGGCGGCCCTCGACGAGGAGGCTGGCCTGCCGGAGCTGCCCTTCGGCCTGGTCGAGGCGAGTGGCCGTGCCGCCGGCTTCAGCGCCCAGACCGGCCAGGTGGCCGCGCGCCGTTTCCACGCGCTCCAGGGCCGCTTCGAGCTGGGCGCCGTCGCCGCTGCGGGCGGCTGCGATCATCTCGTTGAGGGCCTCAGTGACGGTGAAGCCCTCGCCGGTATCGAGCACGCGGTTGCCGGGGAGGCTGACGTCGAGCCGCAGGTCATCGCCGACCTGCCGGGCGCGGCCCTCGCTGTTGCCCTGGTACGTGATGGCTCCGGCAGCTTCTTCGAATGGGGCGCCCTCGGTGCTTGTGCCGGCGAAAAGGTAGTCGTTGCCCACCCGCGCGTTGAGGCGGTCCACCACGGTGTCGCGGAGCTGTTCGAGGCTCTGGGCGATGGCCTCGCGGCCCTCGGGGGAGAGGGCGTCGCTGGAGGCTTGGAGGCCCCGCGCCGAGGCGTCGGCGAAAAGGCCGGTCAGGTCGTCGAGGGCGTCCTGCGTGTGATTGGTCCAGAGCCGGGCGCCGTCGAGGGCGCGCTGGTGCTGCTCGTAGCGCAAGCCCAGCCGCTCCATCTGCCGCGCCTCGGCGAAGGCCGTCGGGTCGTCCGAGGCGCGGTTGACACGGAGGCCCGTGCTCAACTGCTCTTGCAACCGCGCCAGTTCGCGCTGTCGCCCTGCCAGGCTCCGCGACGCAAACGCGGTGTGCAGGCTCTTTTCACGTGTGAAGCTGATGTTCATGAGGGGAGGGTGCGGGTTAGAGCGTCAGCAGCGTGTCCATCATCTGCTGGGCGGTGTCGAGGACGCGGGCGGCGGCGGCGAAGCCTTGCTGGTACTGGATCAGGTTCGTCATCTCCTCTTCGATAGAAACGCCTGAGACGCCCTGCGCCATCGCCGTGAGGTGGTCGCGGACGGCAGCGTGCCCGGCGGCCTCGGTCGTGGTGCGCTTCAGGTCGGCGCCGATGCCGGAGACGAGACCCACGGCAAAGTCTTCGAGGGTCGCCGTACCGCCGTTCAGCAATTTCTGATCGCGCAGCCCGGCCAGGTCGAGTGCCAGGCTGTTGCTGCCCATCGCCGCCGGGTCGCCGGTGGCGGCGATGGCGGCGGGGTCGGCGAGGATGTCGGCGGAGAGGCGAAGCGAGGCGGCAGTGGTGCCGGCGGGGTCGAAGAAATCGCGGCCCCCGGCACCGTCGAGGCCGTAGCCGGTGCGGTGGAGGGCGTTGACCTCGGTGACGAGCGACTGGGCCAGTTCGTCGAGCGCGCTGCGGGTTTGCGGGAGCGTCTCGTCGAGCGCCGTCCTCCACGCGCCGAGCTTCCCGCCGTCCGAACCCTCCGGTGCGTATTCAATGCCGGTCTCGGCGAAAAGCACGCGGGGGGTGGGGCCGCTATCGTCCAGTTCGAGGCCGAAAGCGTCGGCGCCCTGAACGAGCGTCATGCCGTCGAGAGTGAGCCGGTAGCCGTCCTCCCCGTCGTGCACGCGCACCGGGCCGAAGCCGGCGAGCGCCTCAACGGCCTGGTCGCGCCGGTCCTCGGCGGCGAGGTCGGGCGAGCCGCTGTGGCGCGCCCGCGCAATCTGCTCGTTGAGAGCGGCTACCTCTTTGAGCAGTCCGTTCACCTCCTCCACGCCGGAAGTGAGGGCTTTGGTGGTTTCCGTCTGGAGGTTCGCTACGTCGGCGTCCATCCGACCGAGGGTGGCGGCGAGGCCCTGGGCGCGGCTGCGCAGGGCGTGGCGGGCGCCGTCGCCTGTGGGGTCGTTGGCGAGGTCGCTCCAGCCGTCCCAGAAATCGTTCAGGAGGTCGTGCAGGGAGCCGTCGCCGGGGGGGAAGACGCCTTCAAGGGCGCCGAGGATGCGCTGTTGCTCGCCCGCCGTGCCGAGAGCCGTCTCGGCCTCCCACGCCGCCGCCGTCAACAGGCCGTCGCGCACGCGCTCGTAGGTCTGCACCGAGACCCCGCCTGCCGCCATTGCCCCGTGGGGTGCCCGCATCTTCCAGCCCCGCGAGGAAACCCCATCGGCGCTGAGGATGAGACGGCGGCGCGCATAGCCCGGTGTTCCGGCATTTGCCACGTTCTGCCCTGCCGTGTTCATCGCCGACTGATAGGCCAGCAGGGACCGGCGGCTTATTTCAAGGAGGTTGTTCATAGCGGTGTACGCTCAATGAACAATGGGCAATGAACAATGCGTAATGGCTGCTGAATGGACAGGAAGCCGTGTCCGCCTGAAGCGGTTCGGTTT
>JAHEMB010000513.1 GCA_024643915.1 Rhodothermaceae bacterium
AGGCCCTCCACCACCGTCGCCACCGTATAGGTGCGCCCGGCCAGCACCGCGTCGATACGCGCGAGGCGGCGTGCGGTGAGATAGGGCGTCAGGATCTCGATGACCCGCCCCGCCGTCAGCCGCTGCCCGGCCACCGCGAAGGTCACGTCCTCGGCGGGAGCCGCCTGCCGTGCCGCCGCCAGCAACTGCTCCATCTCTTCGGCTGGATTCATCGGGCTGTGGGC
This sequence comes from Rhodothermaceae bacterium, assembly GCA_024643915.1. Taxonomy (GTDB): domain Bacteria; phylum Bacteroidota; class Rhodothermia; order Rhodothermales; family JAHEMB01; genus JAHEMB01. The sequence goes on from JAHEMB010000513.1 coordinate 225, forward strand.
GATTCTTATGATGATAAAGAAAGTTAGCTCACACGAGGATGGTTTCCAGAGACCCCCCCCCTCAATCCCCTGCGCCTTTCCACAGCGCCCCCGGCACGTCGGCGACGACCTGGTGCGAGCCGGTGATTAGGAGGGCATCCCGCGTCTTCGCCCGCGCAAAGAAACGGGCGACGCCCTCGACCACCGACCCGGCCTCTCCTACCGCTACCCCGGCATTTTTCAGCGAGGCAGCTAGAACCTCAGCAGGCAGGGCGCGCTCCCCTGCGAGCGCGACGGGCAGAACGACGGACCGCGCCTCGGCCAGCAGGTGTGCGATCCCGGCCACGTCCTTGTCGCGCATCAGGCCCAGGAGTACGTAGAGGTGGCCCGTCTCCTTCTCCCGCCCTCGCTCCTCTTGCATGAAAGCGAGTGCAGTGGCAAGGCCATCGGCATTGTGGCCCACGTCCGCCACCACGAAGGGAGCACGGCGGAGCACGTCCAGGCGCCCCCGCAGGCCTGCCAACCGCCGCACCTCGCGCAGCCCCGTGTAGACAGGCGCGGCCTCGGCCTGCACTTCATCGAAAAGGATTTCTGAAGCGCGTACAGCGAGGACGGCGTTGATCTGCTGATGTGCTCCCGGCACACCGAGGTGGAGTCTCTCGTAGCACCGCAGCGGTGTCTGTATGGTTAGAGACGGACCGTTCCCCGAGCGCTCCACTTCTTCGAGAACCTGGTGAAAAGGCGCACTTCTCTCGCGCGCTACCTGCCGGAGCACAGCCAGGGCTTCAGGAGCACTTGCCGAGGTCAGCAGGGGTATACCAGGTTTGACGATGCCTGCTTTCTCCCTTGCGATCTCCTCCAACGTCCCCCCCAGCAGCTCGGTGTGTTCGAGGGCGAGGGACGTGATGAGGGCCGCGCGGACATGAGGCGGCGCCAGCACGTTGGTGGCGTCGAGCCGCCCCCCCAGCCCTACCTCCACGACGGCAAGATCGACCTGCTGTTCGGCGAAGTAGAGGAAGCTGAGTGCCGTCGTCGCCTCGAAGAAGCTGGGTGTGGTTGCATCAAACACGTCCCGGAAGCGGGTGACGGCGTCGGCCAGCCAGTCCTCGGGCGCGGACACGCCGTCGAGGCGCAGGCGCTCTTCGAGGCGGAACAGGTGGGGCGACGTCTGGAGACCCGTCCGCCGCCCCGCCGCCGTAGCGATGGCCGCCACCATCGACGCGGTGGAGCCTTTGCCGTTGGTGCCCGCTACGTGAATGCTGGGAAATGCTTCGTGCGGACGGCCCATTGCGTCCATGAGGGCTTCCATGCGTTCCAGCCCCGGCCTGTACGCTGCCGCGCCTTGGTCGGCGAAGCGAGGCAGGGCCAGAAGATAACGCAGGGCCTCGTCGTAGGTCATGGCGGTAAATAAACGGGATGGAGAGCGGATCGCAGCAGCGGGAGAATGGACGCAAGTCCCCTCTCCAAAAGATCCATGCTCCTGCGTCCTCTTCTCGAAATCAGCGCTCTATTTCACTTCACCTCGAAAAAGTACGCCACCCGATGTTATAAATGCGGCGCATAAACTGTCTATAAGAATGGAGCGCACGGGGACGCTCCGCCGCACGCTTCTCGAAGGCCGTTTCCTCTTTCCGCCTCTTCTCAATGCGGGCCGATACAACGATTCATTGGCTGGCCTATCCGGCGCTGGGGCTGGCGGGCTGCCTCGCCGCGGGTATTGCCGCCGCGGGTGGGGCCGGCCTGTCGCTCTGGAGTTGGTTGGGCGTCGGCGGGCTCGCCCTACTGATTGCGCTAGGCGCCGCCTCTTACGCACGGCGGCGCCTGGTGACGCCTGCCCCCCTGCTGCGCACCGTCGCCGCTGCCCTCAGCGTATTCGCCCTGGGCGGGGCGCTAGCGGCCTCGGCCACGCTCCTCCCCCCGCACCACCTTGCCCATTTCGCCCCCGAACTCTCTGCAAGCGCGCTGCCCGTGGTGGTGGAAGGGCGCGTGACGAGCGAGCCGGAGCAGCGACCGCACGCCACGCGCTTCGTGCTGACGGCCCGCCGACTCTTCCTCCTGCAAGACACGCTCGCCACGACAGGGCGGGTGCAGGTGACACTGGCGCAGTCGCCGTGGGCGCCGCACCGTGCTTATCCGCGTGTCCAAGAGGGCGATGTAGTACGGCTTGAGGGACGCCTGCGCCCACCGCCGCTCAAGCGCAATCCCGCCGACTTCGACTATGGCGCGTACCTCAAGCGGGGCGGCATCTACGCCACCCTGGCCGTGTACGATAGCGCCGCCGTGGCCGTCCTCGACCAGGAGCGAACTGGCGCGAGCCGCCTGGCTGTGCCCGCCCGCGCCTACGTGCGCCGTCACCTCGACCGGCTTCTCCCCTCCCCTGCGTCCCGTGCCGTGTTGACTGCTTTGATCCTGGGCGACCGCAGCCGTATCGATGCCGGGACGCGGGAGCGCTTCGCTGAGACGGGGCTGATGCACCTGCTGGCCGTATCGGGGCTGCACGTGTTGCTGGTGGGGATGGTGCTCTACGGGCTGCTGCGACCTTTCCTCGTCCGTCTGGGGTTCGGCTGGTTCCGCATGGAAATTACGCGCGCCGTGGCAACCCTCGTGGTGCTGCTGTTCTATGTGCTGCTGACGGGCGCGCGTCCCTCGGTGGTGCGGGCGGTGGTCATGGCGGCGCTCTTCATCGGCGCCACCCTCTTGCAACGGTCGTCGCACCCGCTCAACACGCTCGGCGTGGCGGCGCTTGCCCTGCTGCTGGCGCGACCCGCCTACCTGTTCGACGTGGGCTTTCAACTCTCCTTCGCCGCGGTGGCCGCCATCGTCACACTCAACCCTGTCTTTCAGGATGCGCTGCCGTTCCGCTGGCGCGAAAGCGCTCTTTTTGGCAAGGCCTTCAACATAATCACCGTCTCGCTCGCTGCCACGCTGGGGACCCTGCCAGTGCTGCTCGTACATTTCGGCAAGGCGCCGTTCGGGGGGCTGCTGCTGAACCTCGCGGCGATCCCGCTCACCGCCCTTGCCCTCGCTGCCGGCATCGTCGCCCTTTTGCTGGCCGGATGGCTGGGGGGCATCGCCGAGGTCTTCGGCGCAGCGGCGGACGTGCTGGGGCGTGCCCTGCTGTGGACGGCAGAGGCAGGGGCAGACTGGTTCGCGTGGGCCGCGTTATCCACGTATGTTGAAAACGTGTGGATCATCCTATCGATGGGGGCCGCCCTCGTGATGCTCGCCCAGTGGCCGCGCCCGAGGTTGCGCTGGAAGCTGGCAGCTGTCGCGTTGCTCTTTGCCAACGTGGCTGTGTGGATAAGCGTCGTGAACGGCGCGCACCGCCCGGCCCTCAACGTCGTCTTTTTCGACGTGGGGCAGGGTGATGCGGCCCTTGTCTCGCTTCCCAACGACAAGCATTTGCTGATCGATACTGGGCCGCGCACGGGCGCCTCGGACCAGGCGGCATGGACGATCCTGCCGCACCTGGCGCGCCAGGGCATCCGCCGCCTTGATGCCGTCCTCATTACCCATCCGCACAGCGACCACCTCGGCGGCCTACCGACCCTCCTGCGCAGCCTTCCCGTCGGTGAAGTCGTGCATAGCGGGCTCGCCTGCCCC
>JAHEMB010000514.1 GCA_024643915.1 Rhodothermaceae bacterium
TCGTGGGGACGGCACAGGAGGCGGCGCTTGTTGAGGCGGGACTCTTGCACCGGGAGGCCGTAGAGAGTGAGATGGAAGCGCGGGCGCGGGCGCGCCTGGAGGAGCTGTATGACAAGGTGCCGGGGCCGGGCGCCCCTGCCCGTTTCCACGCCGTCACCGGCTACCCGGCTGCCGAGATTCTGCGGTTTGCGGCACAGCAGGAGGTGGGGATGGTTGTCCTCGCCACGCACGGCCTGACCGGGTGGCAGCAGTTCTTCTACGGCAGTGTTTCGGAGAAGGTGGTGCGGTCGGCGCCGTGCCCGGTCTTCACGGTGAAGAGCTTTGGCAAGTCGCTGTTGCCCGTGCCCGCCGTGACGTCAGAGGCCGAGGTGCCGGCATGAGGCCCCGCGCTTCCCCACTGCCGCGGGGCGTTTCCCTACAGGCTTGTTCGTGCCTGTCCGGCAGGAAAGCCGCGATCATCCTGTCAGAGAGCTGATTACCGGGGTCGTAATTCTACTCTCGGAGTCATTCTGAAGAAAAGCGTGGCCCAGCCGGTTGTCTTCCGAAGCCAAGCCCGTAGAGGCGCCACAATGAGACCGATCAAGAACATCCTGTTTCCCACCGACTTCTCCTCGTGTTCAGAAGAGGCCTTCCCACACGCCCTGCTCCTTGCGCGAAGCAGCGGTGCAGTCCTGCATATCCTCCATGTCATTTCTGATGTTGAAGGGGACGTATATAGCCCGTTGCGCTTCTCCCCAGAAGCAGCGGTGCAGCAGAAATCGCCTGATGTTCTGGTCTGGGATCTGCTCAATGACCTGGTGAACAGGCACGACACCGATGACATTCAGGTCCAACTGGTCGAGCGGCGGAGCATGGCCGTGGAGGACGCTATCCTCAGTTACGCGGAATCGTCCAGGGCGGACCTGGTGGTGATGGGCACGCACGGACGCCGGGGCTTGCAGCACTGGTTTCTCGGCAGCGTCGCCGAGGCCCTCGTCAACCACGCGCCGTGCAGTGTGCTGACGGTACGCAGCCTCGGTGCGCCGACCGATCAGGCGCCGACCGTGCGTCGTATCCTGGTTCCGTTAAGCAGTGCGCCGCACGCGCGCCCGCTCCTCAAGGTTGCCAAGAAGTGGGCGCTCGCCTATGGCGCCTCCCTCGACCTGTTGCATGTCGTCGAGCCGCCCACCGTTACCAACACGCTCACCGGCCTTTTCTCCATCGCCGATCTTTCGCCGGACTTGCAGGCGGGAGCCGAACGGGCGCTCAAGCGGCTTCACCTCGATACCAACGGAGCGACGCTAGAGGCCCGCGTCCACGTGGTAGAGGGCAACGCCGCATCGGAGATCGTCCGGTTCGCCGAGAAAGAAGATATCGATCTGATCCTGATGGCGACGCGCGGGCTGGCCGGCATCGGCCATTTCCTTGCCGGAAGCGTCACCGAGCGCGTCGTGCGTCGGGCACCTTACCCGGTGCTCACAGCGCGTTTGACGTCGGCAGTTGCGCCGGGCGATCGGCTCTCCGGCGAGCCGCTGCCCACAGAATCGCCCCGGTCTCCTGACCTCGCGCCCTAAACGGACCAGAGAGCGGCCATGAAAGCGCATCCTCACGGTGACCTCACTACCCTGGACGTCGACCTTCCAATCTGGGAGCATTTCTTCACAGTGGCCCCGCTCGTGTTGATCGGCACGCGCGAGCCCGACGGACGCTACGACCTAGCGCCCAAACACATGGTGACGCCCCTCGGGTGGGGCAACTACTTCGGCTTCGTCTGCACACCGCGCCACAGCACCTATCACAATGCCCTCCGCCAGGGCGTTTTCACTGTCAGTTTCCCGCGCCCGACCCAGGTGGTGCTGGCGAGCCTGGCCGCCGCGCCGAGGTGTTCGAGCAGGACCAAGCCGTCGCTCGAAGCCCTCCCGACCTTCCCGTCCGAAGTCATCGATGGACGGTTTGTGGAGGACGGCTACCTCTTCCTCGAATGCGAGACGGACCGTGTGGTGGACGGCTTCGGGGAGAACAGCCTCGTGGCGGGCCGGATCATGGCCGCGCACGTGGACCCGGCGGCGCTACGCCTGACCGAGCGGGGCGACGGGCAGGTGATCCGGCAAGCGCCTCTCCTGGCTTACTTGCCGCCGGGCCGCTACGCCCAGGTGGTAGAGAGCCTGGCCTTCCCCTTTCCTGTCGGGTTCAGTCAGTAGCCGTCATGGATGCTTCCCTCGCCCATAGCCTACGCGCCTACCTCGGCGAGCGGCAGGGAGCCATGCTCGACCTGCTACGAACGCTCGTTGAGGCCGAATCGCCGTCGGATGTGCCGGAAGCGCAGTCTGATGTGCAGCGTTTGCTGGTCTCGCAGCTAGGGGCGATTGGCTACGCGGTGCGCCGTTTGCCGGGCGGAGGGAGGAGCGGAGGGCATCTCTTCGCCTGCCCGCGAGAGCGGCGGCACGGACGGCCCTTGCAGCTTCTCCTCGGCCATTCGGATACCGTCTGGCCGCTCGGCACACTCGCTGAAATGCCTTTTGAGGTGCGGGAGAACCAAGTGCGTGGTCCCGGTGCGTACGACATGAAAGGTGGCCTCGTCCAAATGTGCTTCGCCCTCGAGGCGCTCGGCGCCCTTGGGTGCACGTTGCCCGTCACGCCCCTTGTCTTTATCAACTCAGACGAAGAGATTGGGAGCCGCGAATCGACGCGCTATATCCAGATGCTGGCGCGGCGCGCCGACCGTGCCTTTGTGCTGGAGCCGGGGCTGGGACTGGAGGGGCGGCTGAAGACGCAGCGGAAGGGGGCCGGGCGTTTCACCATACGCGTGAAGGGAACGAGCGCCCATGCCGGCCTTGCCCCCAGCGCCGGCGCCAGCGCCATTGTCGAGCTTTCTTACGTGATTCAGAAGCTGCACGCCCTCAACGACCCGGAGGCCGGCACTTCGGTCAATGTCGGGCTGATCGACGGCGGGGTGCGCTCCAACGTCGTCGCTGCCGAGAGCAGCGCAGTGGCCGACGTGCGTGTGGCCAGTGCCGATGCGGCTGAGGAGGTGGCGCGTGCCATCCAAAGCCTTACGCCAGTAACGCCGGGCACGCGCCTGGTGGTGGAGGGGGGGATGGGCCGCCTTCCGATGGCGGCCACCCCACGCAACCGGCGGCTCTGGCAGGCAGCTCGCGAGGCCGCCACCCTGCTAGGTCTCGTCCTCGAAGAAGGAACGGCCGGCGGCGTTTCGGACGGCAATACAGCGAGCCTCTTTACCGCCACCCTCGACGGCCTCGGCGCGGTAGGCGACGGCGCACATGCCCGCCACGAATTCCTCTATGCCGATAAGATGCCCGAACGGAGTGCCCTGCTGGCCCTCTTACTGATGATGCCGCCGGTGGCGGTACCCTTCCACGAAGATTCCGCACGGCAGAACGCATTCCTGGCAGAGGAGGTGGTACGATGAACACCCGCTATTTCTTTACCTCGTTGACGCGCATCAGTAACCTGCGCGATGTGGCCTTCCAGGTGAACCCGTTGCCCAGAGAAACCTGGGCGCGCGGCGACTACGTCGTTGGCGAGGTGACGCCGCCTGCCGGACGGCATCGCATTGAGTTGGACAATGGCCGCATGATCGCCGTAGCCGAGGGCGACCTCGTCGTGGGCGCCTTCGGCAAACGCTTCGCCACGCTCGAAGCCACAGGGGACTGGCGGCTTATCGAGCGCGATGGCGCCATGGATGCCCTCACCGGGGCGGGGCTTTTCGGCAAACTCGTCTCCCTCTCCACCCTCGTCGCGCCTCCCCAGTCGCTCCGCTACCGGGGCCATGTCCTCCTTGACGGC
>JAHEMB010000515.1 GCA_024643915.1 Rhodothermaceae bacterium
GGCCCAAGTCGTAGTTGGCCTGGTCGGCGGCGGCGGTGTTGGGATAGCGCGCGACCACCTCCTGCAAAGTCGCCTCCGCTTCGCCGAGTTCGAAGAAAACGTCCTGCTGCAGCCGACCGATGCGGCGCAGCGCCTCGGGGTAATAGGCGTGGCCGGGGTATTCCTGTAAGAAGGCGCGGTAAGATTCCAGCGCGGCCTCATAGTGCGGCGCCTTCACGCGCCGGTTGCGCTCGTTGACGGCGCGTTCATGGGTCTGCTCCGCCCAGCGCTCGTGCATGTCCGCCAGGCCGAAGAGGGCTTCGGGAGCGGAGGCGGCCTCGGGGTAGCGTTCGCGGATCTCTTTGAGGGCGTCGAGGGCCACGTCGTAGGCTTCTGCGTCGGCGGCGCGCTGGGCGAAGGCAAAGAGGACGCGTCCGTTCTCCTGCTCCAGGCGGTCGATGGCGCGGTTGGCGTCGAGGGCCTCGTGGTACTGGCCGGCTTCGAGGTAAAGCCACGCCAGCAGCTCTCGGAATGAACGGTTGAGCGGCTGCTGGCGCACGCCCCGCTCGGTGGCAGCGATGGCGGCCACGAGCGCGCCCTGCTGCTCCAGGTAGCGGCTGAGGCGGCTGCGGACGAAACTGAACTGCCGCTCGTCTCCAGCCAGCAGGCCTAAATACTCGGTCATGGCCTGCTCGTGGCGGCCCGTCATGCTGTAGAGTGTGGCGAGATCGGTCTGGAAAAGATCAGGCTCGCCCAGCCGCTCGCGCCCCCGTTCAAGCACCTCGATGGCGCGGTCGTAGACGCGCACCGCCGCGAGAGTCTGGTACACGGCACGGTAGACGTGCTGATTCTCCGGCGCTTCGGCGATGGCTTCGTCCCACGTTGAGAAAGCTTGCGCTTCGTCGCCCTTCTGATAAAGCAGCCGCGCCTTCTCGGAAAGCAGCATCGGCGTCCGCATCTCCTGAAGCTGGCGATCAACGAGGGCGATGGCGTCGTCGTAGCGCTTGACGCCTTCGTAGGCCTGCATCAGCTTGGCGTAGAAGACCTGGGTGCCAGGGCTGGCCGCGTAGAGGTCCTCGAAGAGGCTGATGGCGCGGTCGTACTGCCCGGCCCGTAGGTACGAATCGGCGAGCTGGAAGCGACCGACGAGCGTGCTGTCCACCGTCTGAGCGACAGCGGTGGGTACTGCGACGAAGCAAAGCAGCAACAGGACCGCCCTTATTAGGCGATGGACCGCCGGGCGAGGAAGGCAGATGTGCATAAAAAACCTATAAATACTCATGCATACGACGCGAGGTAGGCTTCTAATTGCGGCCCTGGTTCGTAAGTTTCCCCGCCCAATCCCAAAAGCCGGAAGCAAAATGGCTGCTCGTTCGTTCGGGCAACGGGCCGGCGTAAGGCGGTGAAAAACACAGGGCCGCCCTGTTCTTCAAACACGGCTACGCCTCCGAACACCCAAGCCTCCTCTCTCATGGCCCTTTCCGCTCCTTCTATACTCCCCTTCAACGGCGCGCCACGCGGGCTGGCCATCCTCGGCGCTACCGGCTCCATAGGCACCCAGACGCTCGACGTGGTCCGGCTCTTTCCCAGCAAATTTCGCGTGCTGGCCCTCACAGCGCAGCACAACGCCGCGTTGCTGATCGCGCAGGCGCGCGAGTTTCGGCCGAGGTGTGTGGTGATTGGCGACGAAACCAGGGCGGCGGAGGTGCGCACGGCCCTTGCCGGGGAGGACGTGGAGGTTCTGGTGGGCGCTGAGGGGATGTGCGAGGCGGCAACGTGGCCGGGCGTGGAGACGGTAGTGGCGGCGGTGGTAGGGTTCGCGGGCCTGCCGTCGGTGCTAGCAGCCCTGGAGGCGGGAAAGAAAATTGCCCTGGCGAACAAAGAAACCCTCGTAGTGGCCGGCGTACTCGTCAACGACCTGCTCGAAAAGCACGGCGGTACCCTTGTACCCATCGACAGCGAGCATTCGGCCATTTTTCAGTGCCTCGTAGGTGAGCCCCAGAGAACCATTGAGAAGCTCATTCTGACGGCCTCCGGCGGCCCGTTCCGCACACGCCCTGCCCACACGTTCGACGCCATCAGCCGCGAAGAGGCGCTGGACCATCCCAACTGGTCCATGGGTGCCAAAATCACCGTGGATTCTGCCACGATGATGAACAAAGGGCTGGAGGTAATCGAGGCGCGCTGGCTCTTCGGCGCAGAGGCGACTCGCATCGATGTGCTTGTGCACCCACAATCCATCATCCATTCCATGGTGGTGTTCAGAGACGGCTCGACGAAGGCTCAGCTCGGCGTGCCAGACATGAAGGTGCCCATCCAGTACGCCCTCAGCTATCCCGACCGCTGGCCTGCTCCGCACGAACGCCTCGACTGGGCGCAACTTCGCCGCCTTGATTTCGAACCACCCGACACTACCCGTTTCCCTTGCCTGCGCCTCGCCTATGATGCCCTTGAGCTCGGCGGCACGGCGCCTGCCATCCTCAACGCCGCCAACGAGCAGGCCGTGGCATCGTTCTTGAGAGAAGAAATGCGGTTCGTCGATATCCCTCGCGCGGTGGAGGCGGCGCTGGATGAACTCGCCGATGACCGGCTCCCCGCGCTCGATGGACTCAAGCAGGCCGACGCGGAGGCGCGGCGGTTCGTTCAGGAACTCAACCTTCGTGTTTGAGTGTCTCTTTGTTCGTGTGGCTAGGTCTATGAAAAGCAGGGAGCTACTAAGGACGCAGCAACACACGTTCGCTTCGTAACAGTCCGGTCTCGTTATCGGGCGCTCACGTATAACACCCCTTTTAATGGAATCATTTCTCGAAATTCTCTCCTACATCTGGTGGGTGCTCCTGGCGATCATGATCCTCGTGTTCGTTCACGAAATGGGTCACTTCCTCCTCGCAAAGCTTTTCAAGATGCGCGTGGATCGTTTCTCCGTCGGCTTTCCGCCCAAGATTTTCGGCAAAAAGATCGGGGAGACCGAGTACGTGCTCGGCGCCACACCTCTCGGTGGCTACGTCAAAATTGCCGGAATGGTGGACGAAAGCCTCGATACGGAGGAGATGGAGAGTGAGCCGCAGCCTTGGGAGTTCAGGGCCAAGCCCGTGTGGCAACGCATCATTGTCATCACAGCCGGCGTCATCTTCAACATCGTGCTGGCCTTCGCTATTTTCGCGGGGCTGAAGCTGGCCTACGGCGAAACGTACATCCCTGCCGATAACATCGAGGCAGTATTCGTCGAGGAAGGGACGCTGGCGCACGAGATGGGCCTGCGGACGGGGGATCAGATCGTCGCCGTCAATGGGGAGGCATTGGAGCGGCTAGACGGTCCCGACGTGCTCAATATGCGCTCGCTCGCAGCGGACCGCCTGACGATCACGGTTCAGCGTGCCGGCGAAAGCCTCACCTTCGAGGCGCCGGACGATATCATGACGCGCCTCAACCGTTCGGGAGGGCGTTTCGGCACCTCCTATTATCCCAGCCTCGTCGGGAACGTCATCGAAGGGTCGGCGGCGGCCGAGGCAGGGCTACAGGCGGGCGACCGCATCGTAGCGCTGGGCGGCGAGCCGGTGCGGTTCTGGAACGAGATGACACAGCGGATTCAGGTGAGCGAAGGCGCGCCTCTCACCGTGCGCTGGATTCGCCCCGATTCGCTTCTGGCCGTTGGGGAGGGCCAGGAGGCCAACACACGGCCCGTGGCGGCTGCCAGCGGCGGGCAGGTGTTCGAATCTACCCTGACCCCGCAAGTGGAGGAGGGGCGCTTTTACATCGGCATCTACCCGCCGACCGAAGAGATGCTTTTGAGCGAGTTCGGCGT
>JAHEMB010000516.1 GCA_024643915.1 Rhodothermaceae bacterium
CAGTGCGTCGGCGTAGCGGGCGGCCAACTCCAGGTCATGGAAGACGGCGAGGACGGTGCGGCCCCCTTCCACCAGGTCCTTGACGAGGTTCATAAACTCAAACTGGTAATGCACGTCGAGGTGGGCGGTGGGTTCGTCGAGCAGGAGGAGGTCGGCTTCCTGGACGAGGGCTTGCGCGAGGAGCACGCGCTGCTGCTCGCCGCCGCTGAGGGCCGTCACCGAGCGCGCCTCGAACCCTTCGAGGTCGACGCGGCGGAGGGCGTCGTGGAGCAGGGCGCGGTCGTGGGCGGTGAAGCCGCCGAGCCAGCCTTTGTGGGGAGCGCGCCCGAGCAGGACGAACTCGTCCACGCGGAAGTCGAAGGCGAGGGAGGTGAACTGGCGGACGAAGGCGAGGCGGCGGGCGAGCGCCTGCGGCTTCCAGTCGCGCACGGCCCGGCCCTCGAGGAGGAACGTGCCGTCGTAGGGGAGGAGGCCGCCGAGGGTACGGAGGAGCGTTGTCTTGCCGCTGCCGTTGGGGCCGAGCACGCCCACCCATGCACCCCGCGCGAGGGCAAAATCGAGGCCGTGCAGGATGGGCGTGCCCTCAAGGGACACCCGCAGATCCTCGGCTCGGACGAGGGGTGGGGCGGCTTCGGAGGGAGGCTGGAACAATCGGCGGAAGGGCTGCTTTGAGAGCGATGGCAGGGGTTTTTGAGAAGATACGCGATCCCCGCCGGAAGTCCCACTTTTGCGCTTTTCCGATGAGCAGGCACCCCCACGCGTTCCTTCTCCTGGGCCTCGTCCTTAGCCTGGGGGCGTGCGACACGCAGGAGCGGCAGGACGACTTCGCCGCCCAGGCCTCGGCGCCGGCCAGCGGCATCGTCGAAACGGATGACGGAGGGCGGATCATCTCGGAGGACCCCGACGACTGGCGCACCGCCCCCATCTACGCCACCGTGGTGCGCGTCGATCCGGCCTTTCCCAATCCCACCTCCGGGGCGCGCGTCCTTATTCGCCTCTCCATCAACCCGCCCAACAGCGTGCGCGGCCCCTTCGTTCTGCGCGGGCGCGATAGCTCGGGCCGCCTCACCCAACCCCTCGACCGCCTCAACGACGTGAATGCCGGCGGCCTCTTCGTCTTCGACTTCTCGCCCCTACTCCTCGGCCAGCCGGGCCTCCACCGCCTCTTTATTTTCGACGGCGCCGGGGAGATCGTTTCCTACGGCGACCTGCTGCTGGAGTAGATCACGGACGACGGGCCACAAAAAAAGGCGGCAGGGCATGGCCCCACCGCCTCTCTTCGATACGAAGGAACGCTTACTTCAGGAGCGTCACCTGGCGGGTGGCAGTAAAATTCTCGCCGGTGACGCGGTAGAGGTAGATGCCGCTGGGCAACTCGCCGGCCTCGAAGGTGAAGGTCTGCGACTGGCCGGCTTCCAGCGTGCCTTCGAAAAGCTGCTTAACGGGCTGGCCGAGCAGGTTGAAGATCTGCACCTTCACGTCCTGCCGCTCAGTTACGGTCAGGCTGAAGCTGGTGCGCGGGTTGAACGGGTTCGGATACGCCGCCGAAAGCACGTAGTCTTTGGGCGTATCGGCCTCTTCAACCAGATCGGCGGGCGATGCCTGTACCAGAGGCGCCGGCGCCAGCGAAGCGGCCAACAAGGCCAGGCAAAGGGCGAGAAGTCGTAGCGTGTGCTTCATGCGGTTGCTCTCTATATGCGTAGCGCCGGCGGCGGTAACGTCATGCGCCGCAGCGCTCTGGGTACAAGGTCGGTCGTAACGGTATGTATCGCAAGCGCCGGGGCGATGTTTCGCCGAATTTTGAAAAGGTCCTTACGTTCTTTGGAGATACACCCCGCGCTTTCCTTCTACCTAACGCACGCGGCGGCGGATTATTGTGCCGATTGGCCGGTTGTCGATTCTCTTGGCTGAGCCAGCATGCTGGGATCGGGTGTGGTCACAAAAAAAGGCGGCAGGGCCGGGCCCCACCGCCTCTCTTCGATACGAAGGAACGGTTACTTCAGGAGCGTGACTTGGCGGGTGGCGGCGAAGGTCTCGCCGGTGGCGCGGTAGAGGTAAAGGCCACTGGGGAGCTGGCCCGCGTTGAAAGCAAGCGGCAGGGGGGTGTTGGCGTCCAGGCGGCCCGCGTAGAGGCTTCGCACCTGGCGCCCCAGCACATCGAAGACGGCCACCGCCACCTGCTGCGACCGGCCCACCGTGAGCGTGAAGCGCGTCTGCGGGTTGAAAGGGTTGGGGTAAGCCGCACTCAGGACGTGCGTACCCGGCACCTCAACGAGTACCTCCACCACGGGGCTGTAGGCGAAAGCGCCGTCGAAGTCGATCTGCTTGAGACGGAAGGCGTGACGGCCCGGTGCGAGGTCGGCGAGGCGGTGCTGGTAGGACTGTGCCTCGGTTGTGGTGCCGCGCCCTTCGACGAAGGAAAGCGTGTGGAAGGCGTCGCCGAGGCGGTGCTGTACCTCGAACCCAGCGTTGTTGGTTTCGGAGGCTGTTTCCCACGTGAGCAGGACGGCTCGCCCGTCTGCAACCGCGTCGAAAGCGACGAGTTCGACGGGCAGATTCACCACACCGGGTGTGGGTGTCGTCGAGACGATGTTGGTACTGCCGTCCATGAAGCGCTGCAGCGATTCCGTGTCGGTGTCGCTGCCGAAGTCATCGGAACCCTGGTTGGTCGTGCAAGCTGCGTTGAAAGTGCCAGGCGTGCCAATGTCGAAGCCGTTGAACCGGGCAGAGATAAAGTTGCCCGTGGTAGGGTTACAAAGGAAGAGTTCGTCGCCACTGTCATTGATCCCCAGGCCGCCTGTAGAGGCCACCACGCAGCCTGCTGGGGCCGCCCCGCCATCAGCGCTGCCGACGACGCAGAGCCGATCACCCGGAAACAGCACACTACCGAGAGCAAACTCGTGCTTGAGGCCGATATTGTCGAAGAGTTGCCAGCCGGCGATGTTCACCGGGGAAATGCCGTTGTTGTAGAGTTCAACGAATTCGTCATCGGATTCAGCCGTTCCGTCCCCATCGGTGTCGAAGCCGCCACCCCCGGAGGTTGGATCAGCGAGGATCTCGTTGATGACGATGCCGGAGGAGAGGCTGGCCTGAGCAAAGGCATCGATCGAGAAAAAGAGGGAGACAAACAGGGCGAACAGTAGCGCGTTTTTCATAACACACCTCATCATTTTGGTGATAGGAGGAAACGATAAAACAGGAAGTGCTGCACGAATCAGTCATGCCCATCATGCACAAAAGCGCTGATCCTTCGACAGGAAATCGTTGAGCGTCAATATTTTTGAACGATGCAGCGCGGCCCAGGAGATCACATTAGGCTGCCCGGCAAACAGACGCGTAGACAAACATCAAAACAGTAAGCCCTGCTTTCAACATAGGTTTTTGCCCACAAAAGGTCAAGCGCGTCAATAAATCGGCAAGGACGAGGATAAAAAAGGAAAGCCGCGCCGGCTCCTCATAGTCTGTAAGGGCGCAACTTGGGTTTGTATAGTGCAAGGAGAGATCAGGCGGAAGCCCGGTCGGCTTTGGTGGTGAATCAGCCCTGGCAGCATGGTGCTTTCAGCCCCCGAACATGGGACGAGGCTCGTCCTCAGCCTAACGCCCCGCCTCGCTGTATTTCGTCGTATCGGGCGCACAGCAACGGCACGGCTTGCTCTCTCCAGAAGGCCGGAGAGATCCCCCCACTCGACATCCCGCCGTGGCTGAATCGCTCGACAAAGAAAGGGGTGGCGGTGGTCATGGCGTGGCCGGTGAGAGATGCAAACGCTGCTTCGATGA
>JAHEMB010000517.1 GCA_024643915.1 Rhodothermaceae bacterium
GCCGCCGTCCTGAAGATGGCGTGGCTCTACGCGCTGGCCGCCGTCATGCTCGTCATCGCGGTTTTCACCGTGGTGATGTACATGCGAAAGCGGCACGAGAAAGAGGCCGAGCCGTTCAAAAAAGTCGCCTCTCGCGAGGAAGAGCTTCAGTCCCTCGGGATCATGGAGATCCGCCCGCGTGACAAGGGCGCGACTCCGGGGCGACCGGCGCGGAAGCCCGTCCGCCCGCCGGCGGCGGTGGAGCCCGAGGAGGCGCCGGCCAAAGCGGTGGACACGCCGAACGAGCCGGAGGAGGAGGTGGGGGAGCCTCGCCGTGCTTCGCGCATCTATGCCGAAGCGCCCACGAGCGCCACACCTGAGGCGATCCACGCAAATGGAGAGACGATGGAGATGCTCGACAAGCGAGTGTTGGTGCCGTACCTGCAGTCGTTGCGGGCCGCCCTAGGGGCCACCACGGTGTGCTTGCTGCGGCGGGACGAGCACCCCGCTCGCTACCACATCGAAGCCATCGTCAGCGAAAACGCCTACGCCCGGACCAAGGGCCACTTCACCGCCGATTCGCCCCTCCTTGACGAGGAAGCGCCCCGGCAGCCGGTATCGGTGCAGCGCGTGGGCGAACTCGGCACGGCACCCCGCAGCCTGGGCTATTACCGTGAGCCCATCTCCATCCGGCAGATCGCCCTGGCCCCGGTGCCGCACACGACCGACCTGGGGCGGCTCCTCCTGCTGGCCGACACGATGGAGCACGGCGGCCTGAGTTCGAAGCAGCAGCGGGGCGTGATGGGGCAGTTCGCCGCCCTCCTCGCCACCGTCGTCAACGCGCGCGCCGCCCAGGAGGCCGACGTGGTGCGGCCCCGCCGCGAGATCATCGCCGAAGAGATGGAGCGGGCGCGGGCCGAAGGGTTGCCGCTCGCCCTGGCCCTCGTTTATCCCAACCGTGCCGAAGCCATCAGCGACGAAGGAGATGCCTACGTGAGTGCCGCCGAGGAAACCCTCGAAGTGCACCTGCGCAATGCCGTGGCGGGTCGCGTCGAGCACTTCGGTGAGTTGACCTACGGCGTCTTCTACTACGGCAGCGCCGACGAGATTGAGGTATGGGGGATGGGCCTGCACGACGAACTGGCCGGGGCCGCCGAGCCCCTCACCGGGGGCGCCAGCATCGGCATCGCCGTCCTCCAGGACCGCCACCAGACCGCCGACGCCTTCCGCGAGGACGCCTACCAGGCCCTCAGCGCCGCCTACGAAAGCGGCACCTGCACCATCCTCGAATAGTTCTTCGTGCTTTGTTTTTCGTTCTTCGGGGTGCAACATATCACGCTTTTCTCGGAGAACAAAGAACGAAAGCAAGCGGAGCGAGCGCCCTACAGTGAGCGAAGCGAACGTCCGTAGAACGAATTTTCTTTTCGTCACTATCGTCCTCGACGGCGTCGGCATCGGGGCGCAGCCGGATGCGGCGCAGTACGGCGATGTGGGGAGCAACACGCTCGCCCACGTCTGCGCGGCGGCCCGTCCCGACCTGCCGAACCTGGCGCGGCTCGGCCTCGGCTGCATCGCGCCCCTCGAAGGCGTACCCGCTGTGGCGGTGCCGCAGGCGAGTTTCGGGCAGATGCGCGAGGTCTCGGCGGGGAAGGACAGCACGACGGGGCACTGGGAGCTGGCCGGCCTCCGACTCGACCAGCCGTTCCCCACCTACCCCGAGGGCTTTCCTGAGGAAGTGATCGAGGCGTTCGTCGAAAAGACAGGGTGCGGAGGGGTACTGGGCAACAAGCCGGCCTCAGGCACGGTCATCATCGACGAACTGGGCGAGGCGCACCAGGGCACCGGCCTGCCCATCGTGTATACCTCGGCGGACAGCGTCTTTCAGGTCGCCGCGCACAAGGATACGATTTCACTGGAAGAACTATACCGGCTGTGCCGCATCGCGAGAGAGGAGGTGTGCGTGGGGCGGCACGCGGTAGGACGCGTCATTGCCCGGCCTTTCATCGGCGCGCCTGGTGACTACGCGCGCGTCTCAGCGGAGCGTAAGGATTTTTCGCTTCTGCCCCCCGCGCCGCCTGTACAGGCCGTTTTGCAAGCGCAGGGCGTTCGCACCGTCAGCGTCGGCAAAATCTACGACCTCTTCGGCGGCGTCGGCTTCGACGCGGCACTCAAGACGAAGTCCAACGAGGAGGGCATTGCAGAGACGCTCCGGCAGATGCGGGTGCTGGCCGGGGAGGGGGGGCCGGCGTTCGTATGGGCCAACCTCGTCGACTTCGACCAGGAGTACGGTCACCGGAACGACCCCGACGGCTTCGCCCGCGCCCTGGAAGCGTTCGACTGCGCCTTGCCTGACCTGCTGGCGGCCCTGCCCGAGGGGGGGCGCCTGGTGCTGACCGCCGACCACGGCAACGACCCTACTACGCCCAGCACCGATCACAGCCGCGAGTACGTGCCCCTCCTCGTCATCGGCAGCGAGTCGGGGCGCCCTCTCGGCACACGCTCCTCGTTCAACGACCATGCTGCTACCGTTGCGGCCTTCTTCAGCGTCGCGTTTGAGACGCAGGGCACGCCTTTCGGGTGACGTTCGCTTGAAATTCTCCTGGCGGCGTTCTAATATAGCCGCCGTGCGAACCCTTCAACTTGCATCCTTCGCGGAGACGCTATCATGATCTATCGTAAAAGTAAAACCCTCCTGGTCGCTTTCTTTCTGATCTTCGGCCTCTCGGCCTGCGAGGTGGAAACGACCGGCGAGGCGGAGGTCACCACGTCCAAAACCGAGGAAGTCATTGACTACGACGCCGAGATCGGGGCGGTGCGGACCGCGTTCGAGAACGCTTTCGCCTCGGGTGATGCAAGCCGCATGGCCGCCCTCTACACCAGCGACGCCCGCATGTACGTGGCCGACGGGAGCGTATTCAGCGGGGGGATGGGGGTACAGGAAGGTTTCCAAGGGGTCATGGATCAGGGTATGACCTCGGTGTCCGTCGAGCCGGATGAGACGGTGCCGGTGGGCGACGGGCTAGTGTGGGAGACGGGCCGGTACACCTACCGGGGCCAGGGCCCGAACGGCGCGACGATGGAAGCAGGCGGCAACTACGTCGTGCTGGTCGAGCGGACGCGCGAGGGCTGGAAGCTGCGCCGCAGCGTTGGCTACGCGCTGCAGCAGGCCCCGGCCGCGCCGGCGGCCCCGGCCCAGACGCCGGCCCCAACCGACGGCGCTGCTGCGCGGGACACGATTTAGCCCAGGGACTGGCTGTGCCAGGGAGATAGTTGCGATGGCGCCGGGTATCGAACTGACGGACGGAAGGATTCGGCTTCGGCCGTTCGAGCCCGGCGACGAGGACGCTTTTTTTGCAGCGGCCCGTGAGTCCGTCGCCGAGGTGTCGAAATGGCTACCGTGGTGTCGCCCCGGCTATTCGCGGGACGAGGCCGCCGCGTGGATTGCGGCCTGTGCGGAGGCGTGGGAGAACGACGCGCACTATTCTTTCGCTATCCTTGAGGCCGGGAGCGGGCGGTTGCTGGGCGGTGCGGATCTCAACCACCTCAACCGGGTCCACCACTTCGCCAATCTCGGCTACTGGGTGCGGACGAGCGCTGCCGGGCGCGGCGTGGCCACCGCGGCGGTGCGCCTCGCCGCGCGCTTCGGCTTCGAAAGCCTGGGCCTGTTCCGCATCGAGATCGTCGTGGACGTAGGCAACGAGCCCAGCCTGCGGGTGGCTGAGAAGGCGGGCGCCGTGCGCGAGGGCATCCTCCGCAACCGCCTCGGTTGCTTCGCCCGGCCCAATGACGCCG